>NZ_QRVX01000030.1:0-30987 GCF_003458885.1 Coprococcus sp. AF21-14LB
GTGGTAACTCAACAATACAACATATATTCAAAAACTGCTACTTTTTTGTTAAAAAAGTGGAAAATTCACGTACCTGGGGCTAGCCGCCGCGCTAGCGGCTTGGTACAATCCCTGCAAGATTGAAAATAACGTATGATTAAGAAAAGGAGGCAGGTACTTTGGTGGAAGTCAGATATATGGAGAAGAGTGACAGGGAATTTTGGTATACATTAGATAAGCATTTACCGGAACAGGAGTTTGAGAATAAAGTGAATACAAAGAGGGGATATGTTCTTTTGGAGAATCAGTGTCCGGTAGGACTTCTGAGATATAATCTCTTTTGGGATAATACACCGTTTTGTACCATGCTGATACTAAAAGAAGCATATCGCGGCAAAGGATATGGCAGCGTGCTGATGGAGTATTGGGAGAAAGAGATGAAAGATCTGGGGTACGGAATGCTTTTGACATCCACGCAGGTGGATGAAGAAGCGCAGCATTTCTATCGGAAACTGGGGTATAAAGACTGTGGAGGATTTGTGATAGACATTCCGGCTTATGCACAGCCGATGGAACTTTTTTTGATAAAAGAATTGTCCTGACAGAAAAATATAAAAGATATAAATCATTAAGATACCGGCGTGCACAAAATGTACAGCCGGTATCTTAGGTTAGGGGAAATATGATAAATAGTAGTTGGCAAATTAATAAGCGGTAAACGCCTGCATTGTCTGCTCGTTGAGGTGTTTTGCGTCATCACTATAATAGGAAGAAATGACAATAAAACGATCATCTTTCAGAGCTGCATAAAAATCTTCGTGGAACGGAATACCGCCTTCATCTACAGCAGAAATAGAAAGCTTAGAATAAGATAGATTTCCAATCTGCACAGTATCGTAAGTATCGTTAGACTGATAATTAAATGTATCAGAAGAATAAGTCGAAACGATGAACTGCAGATATTCATTTACTGTCATGCCTTCATAGAAGACATTCTCCACAGACAGGGAAAGATAAAAGGAATTTTCCGGATCATAGACACCAAGCTCGTTAATGATTCCGGTATTATCAAGAAGCTCGCCATTTTCATCGGTAATTCCGATATCCAGTTCTTCTCTTGATTCCATGTATAAGCCGGCTGGACAGAGAAAACGCAGACCAGCCCATTCACTCTCGTAAGTAGTTTCCGTGAGAATACCTCGTTCGAAACTGTCACAAGCGTCTTCGCTTTGCTCCGGTTCAGGAAGAATTCTCTGAAGTTCTTCGCTGGCAGCGTCAGGCGTTGCGGCAATTGAGAGAGCTTTATGTACCTGACGGGTAACAGCAGAAGAATATGCTGTCAGAAAAAGCACCGGCTGTATTAGAAGTCCGGCAATAATTCCGAAAATAAGCATTATTTTTTTCCACCCTTTGTACATAAACATCTCACCATCTTTCAGAAGACTATTTTATAATACAATTGTAATATAATAGTACGAATTTCGCAATGGAAATTCACAATATTTCACAAAAAATTGTACTCTATTCTAAAAGGAATTGACTTCTTAAGAGTTTATAAACTTTTAGCAATTTTCTTGACAAAAATGGCGGGGAAAGATATGATTAGAATCGATAGTTTACATTAGTTATTAGAAAAGGCTGAGAGAAAGAGGAGTACACAGAGAGGGCGCTGAAAGAGAAGATCATCACTGGCTGAGAGGTGATCGCAGAGAGCGGCTGTGGAAGGTAGCTTTGGAGCCGGATATCTGAACCGCAGATGTGATTAGGGTATCACGGGAGTTCCCGTTACAGAACAGAGAGATATCTGTAAGCAATTACAGATAACAAAGGTGGTACCGCGATAGATTCGCCCTTTACAGTTGTAAAGGGCTTTTTTATTACGTAGGAAATTCAAAATGAGGAGGATATTTATGAGTAAAGTACTTGAAAAAACTTATAATCCGAAAGAGATTGAACCAAAACTATATGAAAAATGGTGTGAAAACAAATATTTTCATGCAGAAGTAGACCGCAGCAAAAAGCCGTTTACAACGGTAATGCCGCCGCCGAATATTACCGGAAAACTGCATATGGGACATGCATTTGACAATACACTGCAGGATATTTTGATCCGCTATAAGAGAATGCAGGGATATAATGCATTATGGGTTCCGGGAACAGACCACGCAGCCATTGCTACAGAAGTAAAGGTTACAAACCAGTTAAAGGATCAGGGAATTGATAAACACGAGATCGGCCGTGAAGCATTCCTTCAGAAAACATGGGAATGGAAAGAAGAATATGCGGGAACGATTGAGAATCAGTTGAAAAAGCTTGGTGTTTCCTGCGACTGGGACAGAGAACGTTTCACAATGGATGAAGGATGCTCGAAAGCCGTAGAAGATGTATTTATCAAGCTTTATGAAAAAGGATATATTTATAAAGGTTCCAGAATTGTAAACTGGTGTCCGGTATGTCAGACTGCATTGTCAGATGCTGAAGTAGAACATGAGGAACAGGCGGGACATTTCTGGCACATTAAATATCCGATCGTAGGAACAGACCGCTTCCTTGAGATCGCAACAACACGTCCGGAGACTATGCTTGGAGATACTGCTATTGCAGTTCATCCGGATGACGAGCGCTACAAAGATATTGTAGGAAAGATGGTATTGCTTCCGCTTGTAAATAAGAAAATTCCGATTGTTGCAGATGCTTACGTTGATAAAGAGTTTGGAACAGGTGCAGTTAAGATTACACCGGCACATGATCCGAATGACTTTGAAGTAGGAAAACGTCACAATCTTCCGGAAATTAATATTATGAATGATGATGCTACGATCAACGAACTTGGCGGAAAGTATGCAGGTATGGAACGCTATGAAGCTCGTAAAGCAATTGTGAAAGATCTGGAAGAACAGGGATATCTTGTTAAGATCGAAGAGCATACTCATAATGTAGGAACACATGAGAGATGCCATGCGACAGTAGAGCCGTTGATTAAACAGCAGTGGTATGTAAAGATGGAAGATCTGGCAAAACACTGTATTCATGCAGTTGAATCAGGAGAAATCCGTCTGATTCCGGAAAGTATGAATAAAACATATATGAACTGGCTGAATGGTATCCGCGACTGGTGTATTTCCAGACAGATTTGGTGGGGACACAGAATTCCGGCATATTACTGTGACGAATGCGGCGAAGTTGTTGTAGCACATGAGATGCCTGAGAAATGTCCACATTGTGGATGCACACATTTCACACAGGATGAGGATACGCTTGATACATGGTTCAGTTCTGCACTGTGGCCATTCTCTACACTTGGATGGCCGGAGAAAACAGAAGATCTTGATTATTTCTATCCGACAGATGTTCTTGTAACAGGGTACGATATCATTTTCTTCTGGGTAATCCGTATGATTTTCTCAGGTTATGAATATACAGGTAAAGCTCCGTTCCATACAGTATTGTTCCACGGACTGATCCGCGACTCTCAGGGACGCAAGATGAGCAAATCTCTTGGAAATGGAATTGATCCGCTTGATGTGATCGACAAATATGGAGCAGATGCGCTTCGTCTGACAATCGTAACAGGAAACTCAGCAGGGAACGATATGCGTTTCTATGAAGAACGTGTGGAAAACAGCCGTAACTTTGCCAACAAAGTATGGAATGCGTCAAGATTTATCATGATGAATATGGAAGGCAAAGAAATTACAGAACCGTCAAGAGAAGAACTTGAGGCAGCAGATCGTTGGATCTTATCAAAAGTGAATACACTTGCAAAAGATGTAACAGAGAATATGGACAAGTTTGAACTTGGTATTGCAGTTCAGAAAGTATATGATTTTATCTGGGATGAATTCTGTGACTGGTATATTGAGCTTGTAAAATATCGTATGTACCACGCAGAAGAGAATCCGGTATCTGCAAACAGTGCGCTTTGGACATTGAAGAAAGTATTGGGAGATGCACTGAAGCTGCTTCATCCATATATGCCGTTTGTAACAGAAGAAATCTACAGTGCACTTGTACCGGAAGAGGAATCTCTGATGATGTCATCTTGGCCGGTATGTGATGAAGCGCTGTGTGATACAGAAGCAGAAAATATTGTGGATCATATGAAAGAAATTATCCGCAGTGTTCGAAATACAAGAGCTGAGATGAATGTTCCGGCAAGCCGCAAAGCAAAAGTATATGTAGTTTGTGCGGATGAGGAACTCAGAAACGGTTTTGAACATATGAATCATTCGGTACTGCCGCTTATGAGTGCAAGTGAGATGATTGTAACTGCAGTGAAAGAAGGAATTGCCGAAGATGCTGTATCGATTGTAGTTCCGGATGCCAGCGTTTACATGCCGCTTGAGGATCTCATTGACTTTGAACAGGAGATTGCCCGCCTTGAGAAAGAAGAAGAGAAGCTGAAAAAGGAGCTGGCTCGTGTCAATGGAATGCTGAACAATGAGAAGTTTATGAGTAAGGCGCCGCAGGCAAAAGTAGACGAAGAGAAAGCGAAACTTGCAAAATATGCACAGATGATGGAGCAGGTTCAGGAAAGACTTGGACAGCTTCGCAAATAATGTGTTTTACTGATGATTTGATGAGAGGTTTCATACATGAAAAAATTTCATAAACCAGATATCAAAGGAATGTGGAGCAAGGTAAGAAATCTGAAAAAAGAAGATGTGAAAGAATATCTTCATCAAAGAAAAGTCAGACGGGAAATGATTTTAGAAAAGCGCAGAAACAGTGCGTTTGCAAAAAAAATGCAGCCGGTATACCGGTTTATGAATCGGATTTCGATTCTTATGCACGCACTGTTAGCCTGTGTGATCAACTTTTTTATCGAAGTAATCTCAAGACATTCCTTCATGGAAGCATGGGATTATATGACAGGATCACCGTGGGTATTTTTATATAATGCGTTTTTAATCTTTATTACATTCTCGATTGTATATCTCGTAAGAAGACGAGTGTTTGCCAGAATTATCCTGACGGTGTTCTGGATGGCTTTAGGTGTGACAAATGGCTATATGCTGATCAAGCGTGTCACGCCGTTTAATGCTCAGGATTTGAAGGTTATGGCAGAAGCAATGGCGATCATGAATAATTATTTTGATCCGCTGGAGCTTGTGATGCTGATTGTAGGGATCGGAGCCGTAATCGTCTGGGTTGTTGCAATGTGGAGACGAGGGGGACAGTTCACAGGAAAACTGCACCGTTGGATGGCGCTGATCGGAATTGGATGCTGCGCTCTTGGCTACAGTGTAGTGACAAAGTATGCAATTGATAACCGAGTGATTTCTACTTATTTTGGAAATATTGCATTTGCATATGAGGACTATGGTTTTCCATATTGTTTTAGCGCCAGCCTGTTTAATACAGGAATTCATCAGCCAAACGGATATTCTGAGGCGAAGATGGATAAGATCAGCAAAAAGGGTGAAATGACGATGGCAAGTGCGGACACGAAAGAACGTCCGAATATTATTGTAGTACAGCTGGAATCTTATTTTGACCCGTTGGAGGTAGAATTTTTTGAGACTTCAGAAGACCCGATTCCAAATCTTAGAGAAATGTCTAAAAACTATTCTTCCGGATACTTTAAAGTACCGTCTGTAGGAGCCGGAACCGCGAATACAGAATTTGAGGTACTGACCGGAATGAATATGCGTTATTTTGGACCGGGAGAATATCCATATAAAACTTATGTCAAAGAGAAACAGTGCGAAAGTGCGGCATCAGCGCTGGAAATGCTAGGATATGGAACGCATGCGCTTCACAATAATGGCGGTAATTTCTATAGTCGCGCAAAAGTTTATAACAACATGGGATTTGACAGTTTTACAAGCAAAGAATTTATGAATATCTTCAGTTTACAGAAAATGGCTGGGCGAAAGATGACATCCTTGTAGATCAGATTACAGAGGCGATGGATCTGACGAAGAGAGAGACTTTGTATTTTGTGTCAGTGTACAAGGGCATGGAGATTATCCGGAAGAACCGGTATTGGAAGATCCACATATCAAACTGAGTGGAATTGAAGATGAGGCGACAAAAAATAAGTGGGAATATTATGTGAATCAGGTGTATGAGATGGATGCATTTGCAGGACATCTGATTGAAGAAGTAAAGAAGCGTGATGAGCCTACAGTCGTTGTCTTTTATGGAGACCATCTGCCGACATTAGGTCTGGAAGTAAAAGACTTAAAGAGCCGTTATCTTTATAATACGAACTATGTTATCTGGGATAATATGGGACTTAAAAAGTCAGACCGGAATATCCCGGCATATCAGATCATGGCAGATGTATTTGACAGAGTCGGTTTCCATACAGGTTCTGTGTTTAACTATCATCAGCAGAGAAGACAGACAAAAAACTATCTGTCAGACCTGGAACTTCTGCAGTATGATATGCTTTACGGAGAAGGCTACATTTACCAGGGAGAGACTCCGAAGATCGGAGGCTACATGGAAATGGGTGTGAAAGACGTTTATATCACTGATCTTGTTTCGCATTTAGATGGTGCTTACAGTATTTACGGAGATCATTTTACAAAATACAGTAAGGTTTATATCAATGGTGAAAAACAAAAATCCACATTTTTAAATAATACAAGGATTGATTTGAAAGAAAGTACTCTGAAAGAAGGAGATGTTGTTGAAATCAGTCAGGTAGGTTCCAGCAATACAATCTTTCGAACGTCTGCGGCTTATGTATATTACGACGGAAAACTTGTGGAACAGACAGAAGAGACAGCAGAGAATACCGGGGAGGAAATTTCCGATAAGGAGGCTGCTGAAGGAGAAGCCGGTAAAGATCAGGCAGCAGATCAGAAACAGGAGAAGACAGAATAAGTGGTTTGTTGGGAGAACGATATGAATTATCAGGAAGCAGAAGATTATATTTACAGTCTTCCAAAGTTTACAACAAAAAACTCTCTTGAGCATACGCGGCAGTTTTTGAAACGCCTGAATGCAGAAGGAAGAGAGCAGAAGATACTTCACATTGCAGGCACAAATGGAAAAGGTTCCGTTTGTGCCTATCTGCAGGCGCTTCTATTGTCAGAAGGAAAGACAGTTGGAATGTTTACTTCGCCTCATCTTGTAAAGATGAATGAGAGAATCTGTGTGAATGGACAGGCGGTTGCAGATGAAGTCTTTTTGGAAAGTTTTGAGAGGGTGCGAAACGCAGTAAAGAAAATGCAGGAAGAAGGAATCGCACATCCGACTTTTTTTGAATTTCTTTTTGGAATGGGAATGGATATTTTTGCAGAAAGCGGTGTCGAATATATTATTCTTGAAACAGGACTTGGCGGAAGGCTGGACGCTACCAATGCGATCGGCAATCCTGTTATTTCCATAATTACGTCTATCAGTTTGGATCACACAGAGATTCTTGGAGAGACAATAGCTGAAATAGCAGCAGAGAAAGCAGGAATCATAAAACCGGGAGTTCCGGTAATTTTTGACGGGAACTGTGAAGAAGGCGCCAAAGTAATAAGAGACAGAGTCAGAGAACTCGGAGCACCTTGTAGAGAAATCACGAAAAATGCGTACGAAATTCAAAAAACTGCAGGAAAAGATATTGCATTTTCAAGTGTGAGTGCGTATTATGAAACTACCGTATGGCACTTGTCCACAACAGCGTTGTATCAGCCAATGAATGCCATACTGGCATTAGAGGCGATGCGAAGTTTGTGGAAAGAAGAAAAGCATCTTGACAGATGGCAGAAAGCTCTTGCCGGAGTACACTGGGCAGGAAGAATGGAAGAAGTGAAACCGGGAATTTTTCTGGATGGGGCGCATAATCTTGGTGCAGTCAAGGTTTTTGCAGAGTCTGTTTCGGCAAAAGAAAAGCGGGGAAAACGAGTAATCCTTTTTTCGGCAGTACAGGATAAGGATTATGAACATATGATCCGGCTTCTTGCAGGAGCGAGCTGTGCAGATGTATTTGTTATTACGGAGATTAAAGATCAACGGGCGGCAAGTCCGGAAGAACTTTGCCGGATATTCAAGGAAGAGACCGATTGTCCGGTAAAAGTAATCGAAGATTATCAGCAGGCTTTTTCATATGCCTGTAAAGAAAAAGGGGAGAACGGGGAGCTCTACTGTCTGGGCTCACTGTATCTGATTGGTATGCTCAAAGAGCTGTTAGGAGGAAAATAACATGCTTGACTTTGAAGAAGAATTAAAGAAATTTAAACCGAGTTTAGAAGTAGAAGAGATCGAAGAGGCCGTATATGAGGAAGACCTCACGGATATGTCTGATCTTCTGCGGGAAATGATGCACCAGACGAAATAGTGAATCAGAAAGATTGTGGGGAATACAAGTGGAATATCAAAAGAGACTTATCCGTCAGTCGAATTACTGGTATAATGATGGACTGAAAAAGGCACAGATCAGAGATCTGTCCGGAGCGATCGCGTCTCTGCGAAGAAGTTTACAATATAACAGGGCGAATACGCAGGCGAGAAATCTTCTTGGGCTTGTGTACTATGGCCGGGGAGAAGTGTCAGAGGCACTGGTGGAATGGATTATCAGTAAAAGTTTTCAGGCACATGAGAATATCGCTGAATATTATATCCGTAAAGTACAGGATTCGGCAGGGCAGTTAGAGACAATCAATGATGCTGTGAAGAAATACAATCAGAGTATTACGCATTGCTTTCAGGGGAATGAAGATGTGGCAGTCATTGAGCTTCGCAAGGCTGTAACGGAACATCCATCTTTTGTAAAGGCATTTCAGCTTCTTGGGTTGATCTATCTTCATACCGGACAGCCGGCAAAGGCGAAACAGATGCTGAGAAGGGCGCAGCGTCTTGATACAACAGATCCGCTCACGCTTCGATACTTGCATGAGCTAAAGCTGTTTGGCAATGGGAAGCAGGCCGGCCAAAGAGAAGAAAAGGAGAAGACGGTTACATACCAGGTAGGAAATGAAACGATTATCCAGCCGGCTGCCTCTGTAATGAAAGATATGCCGCCATCAATGATGATTATGAATATTTTCGTGGGAATCTTGATTGGAGCAGCCTTTGTATGGTTTCTGGTTGTTCCGACTGTAAATGCGGCGAAGGCGTCAAATGTGACAAGAACAGCAGCAGCCTATAGTCAGGAGATTGCGGCACAGAAAGCGCAGGTAAGTGCGTTAAAGACACAGCTTGAAGAATACAGGGCAGATCAGGACGAAACGGAAGCAGCGAAAGCAGCGGCAGCTTCTGCTCAGGAGAGTTATGAGGCATTACTTAAAGTATCAGATCAATATGCATCAGGAGACTATAGTTATGCAGATATGGCTGAGGGACTGAGAACGGTAAATGCATCTGTACTGGGAGAGACTGGAAGCGCTGATTATACAAAACTTGCCGGCAAGATCTATCCGAGTGTGTGCAGTAAGCTTTACAGCGAAGCAGCTAATTATCATGCTGATGAGAATTCGGAAGGAGAAATTGCAGCTCTGGAAGAAATTATTGCTATGACAGAAGACTATAAAGACGGAGACGCGCTTCTTGCATTGGCAGATGCATATCTTGCCGCCGACAATACAGAAAAGGCGAAAGAAAAATACAACCGTGTAATAGAACTTTATCCGGATACGGAACAGGCAGACCTTGCAGCGGGCGGTCTTTCCGGGACACCGGCAGGAATCTTTTTATCAGGAGATTCATCATCTGATTCAGAAGATTCCTACGATTCATATGATTACGAAGAAGAATAAAAAAGTTACGTCAGAGAAGGAAAGTGTAAGAAATTGCATTTTCCTTTTTCATTTGCCGGAAAAGCAAAGGAACAGGAAGCAGATTCCGGCAAAGAACACAGGGGGTATTAAGTTCATGGAGTATTTAATTGAAGAAAACTGTCTGACAATTTTTCTGCCGCCGGAGGTAGATCATTTTAGTGCAGAGACCATCCGTAAAGAAGCGGACGAACTGATCAGGAGAAAGCATATCCGGTATGTCATTTTTGATTTTAGGGATACAGATTTTATGGATAGTTCAGGAATCGGAGTAATTATGGGGAGATATCGGACACTTTGTCTGTTAGGAGGCGAAGTGTGGGCAGTACATACAAATGAGCGAATGCGGAAAATACTGAAGATGTCAGGTGCAGCGAAAATAATCCGGGTATGTGAGGAGGAAATTTAAAATGAGAGACACCAATGAAATGGAGATCAGGTTTGACAGCTGTTCAGAAAATGAAGGATTTGCAAGAGTAGCCGTGGCGGCGTTTTTAACCCAGCTAAATCCTACGGTGGAGGAAGTTTCAGATGTGAAAACAGCAGTTTCCGAGGCGGTAACAAATGCGGTAATCCACGGATATGAAGGAAAGACTTATAAGGAAGATGGGACGTGCCGTCAGATACAGATTCACTGTCAGATTCGGAAGAAGACGATACAGATCCAGGTTTCAGATGAAGGAGTAGGAATCGAAGACGTGCAAAAAGCAATGGAGCCGATGTATACAACGAAGCCGGAACTGGACCGATCCGGCATGGGATTTGCGTTTATGGAGGCGTTTATGGATGAAGTCAAAGTTGAGTCAAATCCGGGCAGGGGAACAAAGGTTACGATGGCAAAAACAATCGGAAAAGGAAGGAACATATGGACCGTACAATCTCACTGATCAAACAATCTCACGATGGGGATGAGACAGCGAGAGCACAGCTAGTGGAAGAAAATATGGGACTTGTCTGGTGTATTGTAAAACGTTTTTGCGGACGCGGGACAGAGCCGGAAGATTTGTTTCAGATTGGAAGTATCGGACTTTTGAAAGCGATTGATAAGTTCAACCTGGATTTTGAGGTGAAATTTTCTACCTATGCAGTTCCGATGATTGCAGGAGAAATCAGGAGGTTTTTGAGAGATGACGGGATGATCAAGGTAAGCAGGTCATTGAAAGAACTTTCTTACAAGGCACATTTGATACGGGAGAGACTTCAGGAAGAACTGGGAAGAGACGCAACGGTACAGGAGCTGGCGCAAGAGCTTGGTGTGCCGGAAGAGGAGCTTACGATGGCGCTTGAGTCTTCGGGAGAAGTGGAATCCATCTATAAGCCGGTGTATCAAAAAGATGGAAATGAAATCCAGCTTGTAGACAGGCTTATGGAAAAAGAAGGCCATGAAGAACAGATTTTAAATAAGATTGTATTGGGAGGCCTTTTGGAAACGCTGAAGAAGGAAGAACGGCGGCTGATTTATCTGCGGTATTTCAAAAATCAGACGCAAACACAGGTTGGAAAAGAGCTTGGGATCTCCCAGGTGCAGGTATCGCGGATGGAAAAGAAAATCCTGCTCTATCTGCGAAGTCAGATGTAGAAAAAGGCATATCTGAATATTTTTTTCGAGAATGTACATACTACTTCTAAAAGAAAGGATGGTGGAAGGAAATGGAACAGGCAAGAAGAAAACTTCGGATATGCCTAATTTGTGTTGTGTTTGCGGCAGTGTTGGCAGGCATTGCTTATTATTATTACGAAGACGGAAAAATAGAAGTGATAAATAGAGGAACTCTTGTGCGTCAGACGGACACAAAAATAACAGGTGCAGAAGAAGCAAAATGGAAAGAAAAGGGAGCGGCAGAAGAAAAAGAACTCTGCCAGGTAAGATAATGGCGGGGAAGACGACAGTTTATCTGAAGGCGGAACAATGTATTGAAGTAAAGAAGCCGGATGTGACGGTAGGAGATCTTATGGCGGTAGAATGTACAGATCCCATTATGCTGTCAAAGATTAAAACAATAAAAGTACTGAAAATCAATGCGAAAGAACAGAGAAGATATGTGATGAGTATTCTTAGGGTAATTGAGTTGATTCACCGGCAGTATTCGGAAGTAGATATCCAGAATCTTGGAGCACAGGATATGATTATTGTCTATGAGAAACAACAAACACCAAACAAGCTGTTCCACCTGTGTAAAACGGCGGCGGTAGTGCTGATTTCCTTTGTGGGAGCAGCATTTTCGATTATGGCTTTCCAAAATGATGTGGCTATGGCGAAGTTATTTGGACAGGTTTATGAGCTGCTGACAGGCAGTCCTTCGGATGGATTTACTATTTTGGAACTTACTTACAGTGTTGGTCTTACGATTGGGATCTTAATCTTTTTCAATCATTTTGGCGGACGCAAGTTTGCAGTAGATCCAACACCGATGGAGGTGGAAATGCGTCTCTATGAAAACGACATCCAGACAACTTTGATTCAAAACTATTCAAGGGAACAGGTAGAGATCGATGCAGGAGAACCGCATCCGAAGGGAAGAGGAGGAAGCGTATGATGCCGAATTGGGCGGCGCAGATTCTGCTTGGAATGATTGGTTTTTCAGGCGGAGTTGCAATTGCCGGAGGGCTGTTTTCCTTTATTATCGGACTTGGTGTGATTTCCGAATTTGCAGATCGGACCCGTACCGGTGATAAGGTATTATTATATGAAGAATGTGTTGCACTCGGAGGGATTCTGGGAAATATTTTTTTTCTGTATCGTTTGAGTATTCCGGGAGGTATGGTTCTTTTGCCGATATTCGGATTATGTGCAGGGATCTTTGTGGGATGCTGGTCTATGGCGCTGGCGGAAATCCTGAATATTTTTCCGATTTTTGTCAGGAGAGTAAAAATTCTTAAAGGGATTCCCTGGCTTATTGCCGGGATTGCTTTTGGAAAAGGAATTGGAGCAGTGATATTTTATGCGAATCGCTGGTAGAAAGGAGAGATAAAAAATGGGAAACGCATCCGGGAGAAGACAGAGACAGGAAGTAAAAGACGGACTTGCTAATGCCAGAAGGATGGAGACAAAAGAAGAGGAAAAAAAAGCACAGAAACAAAAGAGAGCGGAAGCATATGAAGCTATGTAAAAGAAAAAACACCGGTGCATAACGTATATACCAATATGATAAAAGCATTTATTACAGGAGGAAGTATTTGTGTAATCGGACAAGGGATTTTTAACTATTGTCAGTCACTCGGAATGAATCAGGAGATTTGTGGAGCGTGGACATCACTTCTTCTTATTTTGCTTAGCGTATTACTGACAGGAGTGGGGCTTTATCCCAGAATCGGGAAATGGGGCGGTGCAGGAGCTCTTGTTCCGATTACCGGATTTGCTAATTCTGTAGCGGCGCCGGCAATTGAATATAAGAAGGAAGGACAGGTCTTCGGTGTGGGCTGTAAAATATTTACGATTGCAGGCCCAGTTATCTTGTATGGAATACTGACATCGTGGATGCTTGGCCTGCTCTATTATCTTCTGGGAAGAATGGGGGTAAATTTCTGATGATCAAAGGAAGCCAGAGTATTTCATTTGAACAGGCGCCGTATCTTATTACGGCAGCTTCAGTTGTAGGAGAAAAAGAAGGAGCGGGACCTTTAGGATCGCTATTTGATTTTGTAGATAATGAAAATCTTTTCGGGGAAGATACATGGGAGGCGGCAGAAAGCCGGATGCAGAATAAGGCGTGTGCGATTGCTCTTGGGAAAGCCGGACTTGGTCCGGAGCAGATTCGCTATCTGTTTGGCGGGGACTTGCTCCGACAGGGAATTGCCACATCTCTTGGGGTGGAAGCATTTCAAATTCCAATGTTCGGACTCTATGGAGCCTGCTCTACTTCCGGAGAAGCGTTGGCGCTGGCCTCTATGAGCGTAGCTGCCGGTTACGGAGATTATATGCTTGCGGTTACTTCAAGCCATTTCGGAAGTGCAGAAAAGGAGTTTCGTTTTCCGCTTGGATATGCGAATCAAAGACCGCTCTCGGCTTCCTGGACTGTGACCGGAAGCGGGGCTTTTATCGTGGGAACTGCACCGAGCAGCGTTCGGATTGCCGGAGTGACCATCGGAAAAATTGTTGATTATGGTTTGAAAGATTCTCAAAATATGGGAGCGTGCATGGCGCCGGCAGCCTGTGATACGATCTTGAAACATTTCGAAGACTTTGGACGCCGGGCAGAAGATTATGACAGGATTATTACCGGAGATCTGGGCTATGTGGGACAAAGTATTCTGTTTGATCTTATGAGAAAACGGGGAAACGATATTAAGAGTAATCATAACGACTGCGGAATGATGATTTTCGATCAACAGATGCAGGATACCCATTCCGGAGGAAGCGGATGCGGATGTGCGGCAACAACATTGGCAGCATGTATTTTGCCAAAGCTTGTAAGCGGTGAGTGGAAGCGGGTACTCTTTGTGCCGACAGGAGCACTCATGTCCACTGTCAGCTATAATGAAGGAGAGAGTGTTCCAGGAATTGCACACGGGATTGTACTGGAACATGCAGAAATCTAAAAATAGCAGGAGGAACTTATGGATTATATAAATGCATTCTGGGTAGGAGGTCTGATCTGTGCAATCGTACAGATTCTTCTGGACCGGACAAAGCTGATGCCGGGAAGAGTCATGGTGCTGCTCGTATGCAGCGGTGCAGTGCTTGGATGCCTTCAGATTTACGAACCATTTCTGAAGTATGCGGGAGCAGGCGCGAGTGTTCCGCTGCTTGGATTTGGAAATGTACTCTGGAAAGGAGTAAAAGAAGGAGTAGACAATAACGGATTTATCGGACTCTTTATGGGAGGATTTCAAGCGAGTGCAGTGGGAATTTCGGCTGCTTTGATTTTCGGATATCTGGCATCATTAATCTTTGAGCCGAAAATGAAAAAATAAGATGAGAAATGTTTGAAAGCAGAGCAGTCAATCCGAGAGGGAGAGGAATTGCCTCTCCCCATCGGAATGGTATGCTAATTTTTGGTTAAATGTGAGACATCCATCGGATAATTTCCATCAAAACATGCCTTGCATATTTGAAGGTTCCCAACCATGGACTGAAGGTCTTCGATTTTCATATAACCGAGGGAATCAGCGTCAATCAGCTGACAGATTTCTTCAGTTGTATGCTGATGTGCGATCAACTGTTTGTTGGACGGAACATCAGTTCCGAAATAGCATGGATAGAGAAACGGCGGCGAACTGATGCGTACATGGACTTCAAGAGCGCCAGCCTGTTTCAGCATCCGAATTAGGTTGGCAATCGTAGTTCCGCGCACGATGGAGTCATCTACAAGGATGAGGCGTTTCCCCTTAACAACAGATGCCAGAACATTTAGTTTAATTTTTACGCTGTCTTCTCGTTCTTGCTGGCTTGGTTTAATGAAAGTCCTGCCTACATAGCTGTTTTTATAAAAGGCAATTCCAAATGG
This sequence comes from Coprococcus sp. AF21-14LB, assembly GCF_003458885.1. Lineage (NCBI taxonomy): Bacteria > Bacillati > Bacillota > Clostridia > Lachnospirales > Lachnospiraceae > Coprococcus > Coprococcus sp. AF21-14LB. Next base: position 15,146 of record NZ_QRVX01000030.1, read on the forward strand.
AATTCCGGATTCTTCTGAGTAGCCTTTTGCAGCGGTAATGCCAGATTCCGGAACACCAACTACAAGATCAGCGTCTACAGGATAAGATTTAGCAAGGGCGCGTCCTCCCTGGATTCTGGCATCATAGACATTGATTCCATCAATACAGCTGTCTAGTCGTGCAAAATAAATATATTCAAAAATACAGCGAGCGTGTTTTGTCTGACAAAGTGTTAGGTCGGAGGTAATACCATCAGCAGTAATAGAAACCATTTCTCCCGGTTTAATATCGCGGATCAGTTCAGCACCGACAGAAGTTAGTGCACAGCTTTCAGAGGCAAGAATATAAGCATCATCTCTTTTGCCAAGACAAAGTGGTTTGAGCCCGAGAGGATCACGAATCCCTATGAGCTTTTGAGGACTCATAATAATTAATGCAAATCCACCTTGAATGTTTTGTGCAGTCTGAAGAACTGCATCTTCTACAGAATGAGTGTGAATTCGTTCTCGGGCAATGGAATATGCGATAACTTCAGAATCAATTGTCGTCTGGAAAATAGCACCTGTCATTTCCTGTTGGTGCCGCATTTCTTCTGCATTAATTAAATTGCCGTTGTGAACAAGAGCCAATGCTCCTTTTATATAATTCAGAACAAGAGGTTGTGCATTTTCTACGGTGGTCGCTCCGGCAGTAGAGTAGCGCACATGTCCTACACCAATATTTCCCGGAAGCGCGTGGAGTGTATCCGGATGAAACACTTCATTGACAAGTCCGAGTCCTTTGTGGGAAAGGATATTTCGTTTTGGTCCATCCGTATGAGTAACTGCGATACCGCAGGATTCCTGTCCGCGGTGCTGAAGTGCAGATAATCCGTAATAAATAGAAGATGCAACATTGTGTCCGGAAGGATCGTAGATGCCAAAAACTCCGCATTCTTCGTGAAGCCCACTGTCATAACAGTTCTTTTGATTCATAAGTATCAGTCCTTTTCCTGAAATTTATTTGAATTTTTTACGATAGAATTATCCCAGACATGTCTGGAAAAGTCAATGTATAATAAGACTAAAATAGTGTCTGCGTCAAGGCAAATAATGTTAAATCTATGTAAAATTAAAGTTAATTCTTGTCATTCGGGAAAGATAATGCTATTTTAAATAAGGAAAAATAAAATAACAAAGAGAAAAAGGGAATTTACAGGAGGAAGAAATGAACTATGTAAATATCATTGTGCCATTTGTAGGCGGACTTGGTATGTTCATCTATGGAATGCAGATTATGGCACAGGGGCTTGAAAATGCAGCAGGAAACAAAATGAAGACGCTGCTTGAGATTTTAACGAAAAATAAGCTCCTCGGAGTAATTTTAGGTGCATCTATTACCGCTGTGATTCAGAGTTCTTCAGCAACAACGGTCATGGTAGTTGGTTTTGTAAATGCAGGAATTATGAATCTGACACAGGCGATGGGCGTGATCATGGGTGCCAACATTGGTACAACTGTAACCGGATGGCTTGTCTCCAGTGTGGAGTGGGCGAAGTTTTTAAGTCCGTCAACGCTGGCGCCGATTGCGATTATGATCGGTGTAATTGTCATGCTGACAGGAAAACGCTATGCGACAAAAGAGATTTCCAATATTATCATTGGATTTGGTCTGTTATTTGTCGGTATTTCCACAATGTCTTCAGCAGTAGAGCCGCTTCAGGATTCCGCAGTATTCAGAAGTGTGTTTACAACACTTGGAGCAAATCCGTTCCTCGGAATTCTTGCAGGTACGGGAGTAACGGCGATTATCCAAAGTTCCTCAGCATCTGTTGGTATTCTGCAAAGTCTTGCAGCAGCAGGTCTTGTACCATTTAACGCAGCCATTTATATTATCATGGGACAGAATATCGGTACTTGTGTGACAGCGCTTCTGTCATCCATCGGAGCAAAGAGAAATGCAAAGACAGCAGCATTTATGCATTTACTGTTTAACGTAATCGGTACAGTACTCTTTAGCGTGGGAGCGATCGTATTCTTCCAGGTAATTAATCCGGCGGCAGGAATGGGACAGATTACACAGACAGAAATTTCACTTGTTCATACAATCTTTAACATTGGAACAACAGTACTTCTCTTCCCGGCATCTGGTCTGATTATTAAGCTTGCAAAGAAAATCAGCAGAGTGGAAGAAAGCGAAAATACAGAAGAACAGGTACTTCTGGATGATCGTATGCTTGAGACACCGGGAATCGCGCTTCAGTCTGCAGAAAAAGAACTGATCCGTATGGGACATATTGTTGCAGATTCTCTGGAAAAAGCGAAAACAGTTATGTTTACACTTGATCGGGATGCGATCCGCGAGATTTGTGAAGAAGAAGATGTGGTTGATAAGATGAGCGCCCAGATTACATCTTATGCAGTGAAACTCAGCGCTCTGGCAGTCAGCGAGAAGGAACATCAGGAAGTAACACATATGCTTCAGGTGCTGTCTGATATTGAGCGTATCAGTGACTACTGCGAAAATATCTCTGAATTTGCAGAATCATTGATCGGAGGCAAAGCCCAGTTTACTGATGACGGCAAAGAAGAGCTGACAGAGATGATTGAAGTTTGTACAAACAGTTACTTCTATGCGTTGGAGGCTTATGAGACAAGAAGCCGTGAGAAAGCGCTTCTTGTTATAGAAGAAGAGACAAAGGCAGATGCTTTGGAAATTTCTATGAGAGCATCTCATATCAAGCGTCTGACAAAAAATCAGTGCACGACAGAAGCAGGTATCGTATACTTGGATGCGCTTGTATGTCTGGAACGTATTTCTGACCATGCAAGAAATATTGCAGAAGAAGTGCTTGAAAAAGCAGAATAAAGAATCATCAAATCAATCTAAAGAGAACAGCGTTCTGAAAAAAAGGACTGCTGTTCTCTTTTTGTGCGGTAAAGACAGTGAAAAACAGGAAGTATTCAAAGTTAATAAAAACTTAAAGATTTTGTAGTATCTTTTTTGGCAGTTTTCTAGTATGATAAATTCAAGTGTACTATTGCTTGTAGTACGGTGTTGAAGGAAGGAGTAACGCATGTGAAGAAAGTAATAGAAGTAAAGCAGCTGTATAAGCTGTACCGTGTTGGCGACAGTATTGTCAGAGCGCTGAACGGTGTTGACTTTGAGATATATGAAGGCGAATTCTGTGCGATTGTAGGAACATCCGGTTCCGGTAAATCTACGCTTCTGAATATGCTTGCAGGACTGGAGCGGCCAACGAAAGGTGAGGTCATCATCAGTGATCAGCATATCGAAAAGCTGAATGAAGATCAGCTTGTAAAATTCAGACGAGATCATGTGGGATTTATTTTCCAGTCGTTTCATTTGCTGGGAACAATGAATGCCACAGAGAACGTAGCGCTTCCGCTGAGCTTTCAGGGGGTTCCGAAAGCGGTGCGGATGAAGAAGGCAGATCAGATGCTGGATCTTGTAAATCTAAAAAAGCATAAGAAGCATTATCCGTCACAGATGTCAGGAGGACAGCAGCAGCGCGTAGGTGTGGCGAGGGCTCTTGTTGTAAATCCGAAGATTATATTTGCAGACGAGCCTACTGGGAATCTGGATTCTCATACTTCAGAAGAAGTTATGACGCTGATGCAGCAGGTTGTGCGCAAGCAGAAGAAGACGCTTGTTATGGTTACCCATGATAACCATCTGGCTTCTTATGCAGACAGGATTTTTCATATTATTGACGGTAAAATCGTTAAAATAGAAGACAACAGGAAAGAGAGTGAGGAAGATCATCATGAAGAGAAGTAAGAAATTTTTAGCAATGTTGCTGTGTCTGGGAATGGTAGGCACAGCGTTTCAGCCGGGAGAGGCACTGGCAGCAGACACAGTATCACAGAAGGTGGAAGAGACAAAGTCATCTGTAAGCTCCAAGATACCAACATTAAAGCTGTCCTTTGGAGAAGGTCAGGAGAGGCCGGTGTATGAAGCCGGAACAGAAGGGACACTGGAGATTAAGGTTAAGAACAATTCGGATAAAAATATTAAAAATGTTGTTGTAGTGCCGAAGAATGAGAAGAAATGGCCGTTTGATACCGGCAACATGAACAGTACAGTACAGCTTGAAGATATTGCGGCAGGAGAGGAAAAACCGCTTACATATGCAGTGAAAGTTCCGGACGATACACAGGCAGGAAAGTATGAGCTGAAATTTACGATTACTTATGAAGATGAAGAAGGAACGGCTTATACCGCTTCTCCGAATGTGTTTATCCGAATCAATGCAAAGGCACAGCCGGAACCACAGCCGCAGCCAGAACCGCAGCCACAGCCGGAACCGCCGACAGACTCAGGACAGGGCGATATGGGAGGAATCGATATCGGAGGCGGTATCAGCAACGGTGATGTATCCGGAGGAGAAGGTTCAGCTTCCGTGCCGCGTGTCATTGTGACAGGATTTTCTACAGAACCGGCAGTTGTAAAAGCCGGAACAGACTTTAAGCTGATCATTCATTTGAAGAATACCTCAAAGGAAACAGGAGTACAGAACCTACTGTTTGATCTGCAGGCGCCGACAGAAGGACAGGATGCAAATACAGCATCACCGGCATTTCTTCCGGCATCAGGCTCCAACTCAATCTACCTGGATAAGATAAAAGCGAATGGAGAAAGCGATATTTCTATCGTACTGAATGCAAAGTCAGATCTGGTGCAGAAACCATACAGCATCAATATCGGTATGAAGTATGAGAATAGCGATGCAGCGCAGTTTGAATCAACAGCCAGCGTATCGATTCCGATTAAGCAGGATGCGAGATTTGAATTCAGTGAGTTTGAGATGACATCTGATTCCATTGAGGTTGGATCGGAAGCCAATGTGATGTGCAATCTGTACAATCTTGGACGTACAAAATTATATAATGTGAAAGTTAATTTTGCCGGAGAGGGCATCGAAGCACAGGAACAGTTCCTCGGCAATGTGGAACCGGGTGCGACTGCCTCTGTAGATGCGATGCTGACAGGTGTTCAGGCTACAACAGGAGACGGAACTGTTAAAATGATTATGTCATATGAAGACGAAGAGGGAACACCTGCAACATTTGAAAAGAACCTGACGATGTTCGTTACAGAGCCGATGATAGAGGATGTAGGGATGATGGAGATGCCGGAAGAACCGGAGGAAAAAGGATTCCCGGTAATCCCGTTTGTGATTGGCGGAGGAATTGTAATTGCAGTAGTAGCTGCGGTCATTATTGTAAAAAAGAAGAAAAAACGCAGAATGGAAGATGAGGAGGCCGGATTAGTAGATGAGTTTGATAGACTTACTGAGGATGAGCAGTAGTAATTTAAAGCGAAGAAAGCTGAGAACTTTTCTGACTGTTCTGGGGGTAGTCATAGGAACAGCATCTATTGTTGTAATGGTATCACTTGGACTTGGAATGCAGGAAGCCATGTATAAACAGATTGAGGAGTACGGCGGTCTGACAACAATTACTGTATACAGTATGGATGGCGGCATGGGCATGTATTATAGTGATAGCAACAACGGGCAGCAAAATGATGATGAGAAGAAATATCTAAACGATGATGCAAGAAAAGAATTTGAGATGCTTGAGCATGTGAATGGGGTAGAACCGGTGCTGACTGCAGAGGCCATGCTGCTGAAAGGAAAATACCAGGGATGGATTACACTGACAGGGATGACACCGTCTGCGCTTCAGAATGCGAAGATAAAAATGACACCGGAAAGCCGTTTTCCGGATAGCGGAACAGGGGAACTTCAGCTTCTGTTTGGAAATGGAATTCTTACTAATATGTATACAAAGAACGGCGGAAGTGGATATTATGAGACAGGAGAATTGCCGAACATTGATCTGCTGAAAGATTCTATGTTTTTGATTTTGGATACAGAGGCTTATTATTCTTCGATGGGAAGTACGAACATTCCTGGGGGAGACGGCAGTCAGCAGGAGATCAAACCGCCTAAGAAACATGTAATAAAGGGATGCGGCCTTGTGGAAGGCGGACCGGAAGAGTACAATCAGCATTTTTATAATGTATACTGCGATCTGGATACATTAAAAACAGTACTTCAGAAAGAGTTCCGGGGGCGGGCGATTCCGGGACAGCCGTTGAATCAGGCAGGAAAGCCATTTAAAGAATTAATGTATTCTGAAATTCGTGTAGAAGTAGATGACATGGAACATGTCAAAGAAGTTTCAGACATTATCCGCAGTATGGGATATAATGCCAACAGCAATGTGGAAGCTTTAGAAAGCACGAAACAGCAGTTTGCAATTGTGCAGGCAGTTCTCGGAGGAATCGGGGCAGTATCGCTCCTCGTAGCGGCAATTGGAATTGCCAATACAATGATGATGTCCATTTATGAACGTACGAAAGAAATTGGAATCATTAAAGTACTTGGCTGCAGTCTGAAGAATATCCGGCAGATGTTCTTGATGGAAGCGGCATTTATCGGGTTGCTTGGAGGAACTATTGGAAATATTTTAAGCTTTTTGATGTCGTTCGCAATCAATAAAGTGGTAAGCGGCGAGATGATCATGGGAGTGGAAGCAAATATTTCCTATATTCACTGTGGCTTGTATTGGCGTCACTTGGATTTGCTGCGATGGTTGGGATTCTGGCAGGATATTTTCCGGCACGAAGAGCGATGAAGCTCAGTGCGTTGGAAGCAATCCGGAATAATTAATCAGATAGAAATCAGATTTGTAGGAAAAGCAGGGAGATACCTGCTTTTCTTTTTGGACTGATTGTTATATAATGCAGTAAATGACGAGAAATCAGGAGGAAAAAAGATGTTCCGTTTGTGGGGAAAAGAAATAAAAGACAATCGAATGGTTCGGGATACAACAGTTTGTATTGAATCTGATGATACACGCACACATAAAGTATTTCAGGCTTTAGAGGAAATCTGTTATGAATTTGATCTGAGTAAGCCAATCTGGCTGGATGCGACTATTGAAGAATTCAGGCGTCATGACAAGGCCAGATTCTATCAGGATAATTTTATTGATACGATTGAGTTTGATTATCTGGAAATCCATGTGATTGAAGAGTAGAAAAGAGGGTAACAATGGAGAAAAAAATTACCGATAGACCTGGATTGATTCATATTTATTGCGGAGACGGAAAAGGAAAGACAACAGCAGCAGTAGGGCAGGCGGTGCGCGCGGCAGGTTATGGATATCGAGTGCTGGTGTATCAGTTTATGAAAAATAATATGTCCAGTGAGCGAAAGATTCTGGAACAGCTTGAGCAAGTAACATGTGTTTCCGGACCGGAACAGGTAAAATTCAGTTTTCAGATGACAGAAGAGGAAAAACTAATTTGTCTGAAAGAAAATGAAGAAAAACTTTGCGAGATTGAAAAGATGATAAAGGAAGTACATTACGACCTGGTATTTCTGGATGAAGCGATTTATGCAGTTCGGGCAGGAATTCTGGGAGAAGAAAAACTGCTTTCTTTTATGAGCGAAAAGCCGGAAGAGACAGAACTTGTGCTAACCGGAAATGCGCCGACAGAGCAGATGGTTGCATTGGCAGATTATGTAACAGAACTGAAGAAGATCAAACATCCGTTTGACCGTGGACAAACGGCGAGAGACGGAATTGAGCGTTAAGGTAATTTAAAGATTTCTTAAAAAAGTGTGAAGTATATGACAGTATCTGCCGGATGTGCTATAATGAAAATACTAATCAGAGAATACATTTTGGGAGGAGATACCAATGGAAGCAGCACTTAAAAACTATGACGATGTAGATAGTTGGAAAACAGTGATCTTCCTCTATAATGCAGCTTTAAAAGAAGTTGGAACGAAGCTTGAGATTCTTAACGACGAATTTCAGCATGTACACCGATACAATCCGATTGAACATATTAAGACGAGAATTAAGACGGCAGAAAGTATTGTTAAGAAGCTGAAGAGAAACGGACACGAGACATCCATTGAGAATATGGTTCGCTATGTCAATGATATTGCAGGAGTACGTCTGATCTGCTCTTTCACATCGGATATTTACCGCTTAGCGGAGATGATAGGAAACCAGAGTGACTTGAAAGTTTTGTCGGTAAAGGACTATATTAAGAATCCAAAAGAGAGCGGCTATAAGAGTTATCATATGCTTGTTGCGGTTCCGATCTATTTATCAGACAGTGTAGTAGATACGAAGGTAGAGATACAGATTCGTACCATTGCAATGGATTTCTGGGCAAGTCTGGAACATAAGATTTATTATAAGTTTGAAGGAAATGCACCGGAATATATCAGCAGAGATTTAAAGGAATGTGCGGAGATGGTTTCAGCATTAGACGAGAGGATGCTTTCGCTGAATGAAGCAATTCAGGAATGCCTTGATCAACAGAAGGATTTTGATGAACCAGATGATCCAGAAGAAGCGGAAGAACGCATGATGCTCCGGAAAGAAATTTCTCTGGAGTAATGAAGCGTAAAGAATGTGCCGAAATAATACGCAGAATACAGTTATAGAAGAAGAAAAATTGCAGAATAGCAGACAGACTGATGTAGAAATCATCGGTCTGTTTTTGCATATCATAAAAGAGAAATGAAGCGGGTTGATATGCCAGATAAAATCTTTCAAAAAGAGTATTAGATTCTTGAAAAATGAGTTGTCAACAATATACAAAGGTGCTAGAATGTAGTCTATGAGTACATTAGGAGGAAGTTAGGAATGGAGAAACTAAAAAACAAAAAAATGGTCATTCGTGTCGCATGGGCAACGCTTGGAAGCCTTCTTTTTGCAACCGGTGTTAATATTATTATTTTACCGCTGCATCTGTACAATGGTACATTTCTTGGTATCGCGCAGTTGATCAGAACCTTTCTGGTAGATTATCTGAAAATTGCAGCGCTTGGGGGAATTAACCTGGATGGTATTATTTTCTGGCTGTTGAACGTACCGTTGTTTTATATGGCATGGAAGGTGCTTGGCAGAAGCTTTTTTTATCTGTCTATCTACACAACAACAATTGAGACATTGTTTATGACATTTATCCCGATTCCGAATACACCGATTATTGAGGATTATCTGACAGCATGTATTATCGGAGGTCTTGTTGCCGGAGTCGGTACCGGACTGATTCTGCGGGGCGGAAGTTCAGGCGGTGGACAGGATACACTTGGAATGGTATGTGCAAAGAAATACCCATCTTTCAGTGTAGGAAAAGTCAGCATTATTATGAACATTTTTGTTTATGGAATCTGTCTTATGGTATTTGACATTGAAATTACAGTTTACTCCCTTATCTATGCAACAGTTATGGCAATGACTTGTGACCGGGTGCATGTTCAGAATATCAGTTTGAGCGTTATGATCTTCACAAAGAAAGATGGCGTAGAGCAGGCTGTTATGCAGGAAATGCGAAGAGGTGTAACAGAGTGGGAAGGAAAAGGTTCTTATACAAAAGAAGAATCGAAAGTATTTGTTGTGATGATTTCAAAATATGAACAGAATGAAATCACAAGAATTGTACATGATATTGATCCGAATGCATTTATGATCTTCACAGAAGGGGCGAAGGCAGTCGGTAACTTTGAAAAGAGACTATCATAGTGTTTTGACAGCATTTGATCTCTCCAACTGTAGATATATGGTTGGGGAGATTTTTTTGTGATTAAAAAGAGGTTATAAAAATTACTATAAGAGTATGGCGCCAGACTAAAAATAAAGTTATTAAATAGTCTGACGCCATGATTAAAATAATCATTTGAGCAAGAGTTCGTTTCTAACTCTTTTACTGCTTCTGATATTGAATATGTTTTACTCGTGATCCATCCATTGTAAGTGTATTATTTTCTGGTTTTACATACATAACTAAATTAGCATCCATTTTATATGCAATCTCGCCAGATAAAGTGGTATAAAGAATTGCTTTTCCATAACGAAGCATATGAATCTCACAAGTAGTATTTGTTTTTACCAGTGTTATATGCGAGTCGGTTTCAGCGTTATAGTAACTTCCTTCTTGGAAAAGGGATGGATTTGCCGGGGTAGCAGAAAATAGTTTTATTACACGGCTTGGAAGTCTGTATAGAATTCCGTCTTCTGTGAAATAGATTTTTTCATCTAACGTTCCTACTCGATAGCCGCCATCTTCTTCTTTGACCAGTTCTGTGTAACACCATTCTCTTTTCATAAAAAATTTATTGTCTTGTAGAAAAATATTAACAAAAACAGGATCATCAGGCAAAGCTGTCAAGAATAAACCACTATAAGCAGAGATTGTAGTATGTTCAGGAATAAGAGGTTCCGTACAATCAGGCAGTCCAAGAACAATGCAGGCAGCTTTATCAGCCAATTTGGCCATTGGATAAGTGGTCGTATTGCTGATAAGGATAACTTCCAATTCTTCCTGAGGAATACAGATAATTTGTCCGCGATATGCAGCATCTGCGCCACCGTGACCAAATACATCCATTCCGTGAAGTTTATGTGTCATTAATCCGCCGCAGTATTCAGCAGGATTACCATTGTTGAGAATTGCTGGCTTTTTCATCAATTCAATAATTTCCGGGTCGATTATATTTGGATGAATATATTCATCTAATACTTTACAAAGATCGGAAGCGCATGTATTAACGGATGTAGGTCCATATAATGCATAATTTAACGGGTTATAGTAGAAGTTACCATCTCCGTCGTCTTGATAAGAATATACAAGATTTGGAACGATTTGTGTAAAACTTTCACGAACGAAAGAGTGTGTCATTCCGAGAGGAATGAAAATACGTTCTTTTACAAATTGCGGAAAACTCATGCCGGATAACTTTTCGACAATTAAAGCAAGCAAATGAAATCCCGTGTTACTATACAAATATTGTGACTGCGGATCAAAGTTTAGGTTTTTCTGAAGACGTACAGTAGTATTGATATCGTTCATTGTAATCTGATCATTGATTGTAATACCACGTAAAAATAGGAGTTCCCACTGGTCACGCAATCCACTAACATTGTTCATCATCTGACGTACTGTAATCGGTGTTTCAATATTAATATATTCATCAAGGTATTTTCTAATATCATCGTCTAAATCAAGTTTACCATCTTTCCAGAGAAGAAGAATGGCCATAACAGTAAATTCTTTTGAAATAGATGCAACGTGAAAAATACTATTTGTATGTATTTTTAGTTCATTTTCGATATTTCCGTATCCGAAGCATTTTTCATAAAGTGTTTCGCCATGTTGACGAATTAGTACCTGAGCACCAGGACATAAACCACGATTCCACATGCAAAAAAGTTGATCTAATTGTTTTGTCATATCTGAATTCATTGTAAAAGTACTCCTTCCCGTGAATTAATTTTTTAGTATTTTTTCAAATGCCTGAAGCCAGTTTTCGCCTGCGAGCAAAGAAATACGCTCGTCGGAATAATTATGATTTTTTAAATCCTGCAGAAAGCCAGGAATATCTTTGTGTCCGCCGGAAAGAATATCAAATGGATATTCAGGCATTTTTGAAAGATCTCCGGCAGAACTGCTTTTAAGGAAAATGTCGCAGAAATCAAAGCCGAGTCCTACATGCTGTTCCCCCATGACGCTAAACATATGATCTAAGTGTGAAATCATCTGTTTTCGGTCAGGGGTACTGCCAGGATCAGCATTGATGATGCTGCACCCATTTAAGCCGACAACTCCGCCGCGTTTGGCAATTTCTTTTAAGTGAGAATCTTTCAGATTTCTATTATTATGAGCAATTGCACGTGCATTTGAATGAGATGCAATTACAGGGCATGATGTAATTGATAATATATCATCAACACCTTCATCACTTAAATGACTGAGATCGATAATCATATTTAAAGATTCTGCTTCTTTCACAAGATCTATTCCGAAACTGGTCAGTCCGCCTTTTTTTAGAGTGCCTGTAAAATCGCAACCGTCAGCTGCCATATTTCGTCTGCTCCATGTGAGTCCGAGACCTCTTACACCTGCGGCATAAAATGTGTGCAGCATCAGGCAGGAAGAAATCGGTTCTGAGCCTTCAAAAGAGAGAAGGATTCCAACTTTATTAGTGGAAGCAGCTTTTCTAAAATCTTCCGCACTTGTACAGAGCATGAGAAGATCTGGGCTTTCATTAATTTCACAATGAAGAGCAGCAATCTGTTCCATTGCTATGGAAAGACCGCCATAAGGGAGATACTGACTGTCCACAAAAAGAGAAGCAACAACTCCAGTGACATTCCCTTTTTTGAAAGAAGGATAATATAATCTTTCAATGACATTATGTTCTCCGTTTTTTCGGCGTACAGCTACATCACTTAGCAAATCAAAATGTCCATCTATAATATATTTCATAATTGTAGGTTCCTTAATAAATTAATTGAGAGAAATAAACGATCATAATCGCTTCTTCATCTGATGTATTTAAATAGTTGTGTAAACTGTTTTTAGGAATATAAAAACAATCTCCTTCATGAATAGTATAAGTACTGTCATCCATACGAAGTTCTAACTCTCCTTTTAGGAGCAGGAGACTCTCGTCATAATTACCATGTGAAATCATACGTTCAGTAACCCAGGTGTTTGGATTTAGTCTTACTATCAATCCGGTCATTTGTGCTTCTTGCCCATCTGGAAGTGCAGAAGGTGTAAAAATAGAATAAGAAACATCAATTTCAGGAATTCTCATTGGTATTCTATTTTCTTTTCGAATTAAGTAAGTTTCTTTTGAAGAATCCTCGCTATTAGATGATTGGAAGTTGGATTCAGTGTCACCCATGATAAGCCATACTTCTGAGCAGTCTAGGCAGGCAGCGATTTTTCTAAGTGCTGTTAATGAAGGTGATTTTAAATCACGTTCAATTTGTGAGATATGCCCTATCGTATATCCGGTTGCCTCAGCTACTTCTTTGAGTGTTAGCCCTCTTTTTTTTCGCATCTCTCGAATTCGGTTTCCATACATATTCCCGCCTCCCCTTTCATGGTTCAAAATTTTAAATTAGCGGTTTTTAATTGCATTTTCAATACGGGAAAGTGCTTCCTGCAACTGAGCGCGTGGACAACCAATGTTTAATCTCATATAAGTGCTGCACTGAGCGCCAAAGCGATAACCAGGATTCATTTTTACCTTTGCTTTTTCTAAGAAAAACTGATTTAAGTCATCATTTTCTAAATTGAGTTTTGCGCAATCAAGCCATAATAAATAAGTACCTTCCGGTGACCAGATGCGGATTTCAGGAATATTTTCTTCGATATATTTCACTGTAAAATCTCTGTTAGCTTCAAGATATTGCAGCATTTCTTCAAGCCATTCTTCGCCTTTTGTATATGCAGCAGTAAGTGCAGTCATTCCGAAGATGTTATCACCCAAATCAAATGCATTGTAAGTTGCGTTATAAGCATTGAATAATTTCTTATTAGGAATGACAACATAAGATTGGCATAAACCGGCAACATTAAAAGTTTTGCTTGGTGCAAAAGCAGTAATTGTATGGTTCATTGCATATTCGGACACAGAGGCCATAGGTGTGTGGTGTTTTCCGCCGTACACAAAATCTGCATGAATTTCATCTGAGATGATATAAAGTTCATGACGTTCAGCGATTTCTGAAACTTTCAGAAGCTCTTCTTTTGTCCATACGCGACCGGCAGGATTGTGAGGGTTGCACATCATAATTGCTTTGCAGCGATTATCAATCTGCGCTTCTAAACGGTCGAAGTTGATAGAATAGCGTCCGTTTTCGTCACAGTCTAACTGATGATTAATGATGACACGTCCATTTTCTTCAATAGAAGAATAGAATGGATGGTAAACAGGGGTCATAATTACTACACGATCGCCAGGTGTTGTAAGAGATAAAAGACTCATAACGAGGGCAGGGACAACACCAGGGCTAAAACCTAACCATTCACTCTGGATATCCCAGTGATAGCGTCTGCTTACCCAGGATACGATAGCATCTTTTAATTCTTTACTGTGATGTGTATATCCATAAACCGGGTGATCTAAACGTTTCTGCATTGCTTCGCGAATCTCAGGAGCTGCCGCGAAATCCATGTCTGCAACCCACATTGGTAAAACGCCTTCAGGAATATTATATTCCCATTTATTACATGCTGTACCATGCCTATCGATTACTTCATCAAAATTATATTTTCCCATTTTTGTTATCCTCCTAATAGTATTATGATAAAAATTAAAATTAGTTCGATGTTCCGGCGAGACCGGTAATAGCGGAAATACCGCATTCTAATTCGTGCATATCGCTGCAAGTGATTTCCACTTCCGTACCGCTTAAACGTTTCATGTGCGGTATCTGTGCAACGGTGTCTGTCATTCCGGTTGATTTAAATTCAAATCCAAGAGTGATAGGAGTTGTTACTTCATATAAAGGAATAGATTTTAAATCAGAAGCAAGAACTTCTTTTACTGCTGAAATGGTTTCTTCTCTCAGGACTTTTTGTGGCGGAAATTTTGCCGCATAGCGGGATAAAGCTTCTTTTGTAGTGACAAATTTAACCCATGGCATCATTTCTTTTTCAATAAGTTGTTTGTAAAGACCGGAATCTCCGATGACAAGACCAACAGGAACTTTGTAGGAAGCAGCTAATGCTGCGTTTGTTGTGCTTTCGTTCATATATATTCCGTTGATTTTAAGACTGGAGACAACTTTTCCATAGAAACTGTGATCCATATTAGCAAAACCTTCCCCGGGACCTGCATGGTAACCTGCGAGAAAAACAACATCATAAGTTTCATCCAGACATGACATCATAAACTGTCTTCTTGGAGAACCACTAACTAAGCTGATACGTTCGTCCATTTGGCAAAGTTCATCATAAGAAAGATTTGTTCCATTTCCGTGAGAATCGGAAATAGTAATTTCTTCTACTTCATCATTTCTGGAAGAAGCCTGAATTCCCTCGATAATCCAACGCACCTGATTATGCAGAGCACGTCGAAAAGAAGGAACTTCTTCGCGTTCCTGAGATGGAGAGGTAATACCTGCCATTCCTTCCATGTCGATAGAAATATAGATTTTCAGGGCTTTCTTCATAGAATAATCCTCCTTGCAATTGTGTTGAGTTACTTATAGATAAAACAAAACAATAGTTGTAAAAATATTATAAAACAATAAAAAAAATATGTCAAGATATTGACATAATGTACAAAATGAATTATACTACGAGTAACAATTATACTGTGAGTAAAAAACACAGGCGAATTTCTTTTCGGAAAAGAACCAAAGAATGAATGAGAAGGAGGAAAGTGTATGAAAAAGAAAACATTAGCATTGTTTTTGGCGGCAACATTGATTGCTGGTAGTCTTGCGGGGTGCGGTGGTAAGAAAACAAATGAACCACAAAATGAACCTGCTAAGCAAGAAGAGGTTCAGAAAGAAGAACCGGAAGAAAGCGGAGAAAGATATTTGATTTGGAGACTATCTTCTGAGCCGAAACAGTGGGATCCAACAAATAACTCAGAATCTGTTTCGGATGGAATTGTAAAACAGTTATTTGAAGGACTTACAGTATCTACAGCTGATGGATTTAGACCGGGTATTGCAGAAAAATGGGATGTATCAGAAGACGGAAAGACATATACATTTCATTTGAGAAAAGATGCAAAGTGGTCTGACGGAAGTGGTGTTACAGCAAAAGATTTCGAATATTCATGGAGAAGAATGTGTGATCCGAATTTCGCTTCAGAAGCACTTCAGGCTATCACGGACTATGTTGTAGGTGGCCAGGAATACTTTGATGGAACAGGAAAATATGAAGATATCAAAGCAACGGCTATTGATGATTGTACCAAGCCGCTAGCGCGGCGGCTAGCCCCAGGTACGTGAATTTTCCACTTTTTTAACAAAAAAGTAGCAGTTTTTGAATATATGTTGTATTGTTGAGTTACCAC
>NZ_QRVX01000031.1:0-28454 GCF_003458885.1 Coprococcus sp. AF21-14LB
TTTAGGTCGTTAGACTTTTGTGTCCAACTCGTTCTGAAATCTCTTTAAAGAAATTTTCAGGGTTGTTGTCTATTGTTTAGTTATCAAGGTTCTCTGTCGTTTGACAGCTTATCCAGTTTATCATAACTGATTTGCTTTGTCAAGAACTTTTTTATTTTATTTTTTAAGTTCTTATCGTCTTTGCGACAGCTTATTTAGATTATCACATCTGTTCGACTTTGTCAACAACTTTTTTATTTTTTACAAATTGTTTCCTCAGTGAACTATTACATTCTATCATTATAATTGCCACTCTGTCAAGACTTTTCTCGTCTTATTTCGACATCATTTCACATAATGATAGTAAACGGAGAAAGAGGGATTTGAACCCTCGCGACGCTATTAACGACCTACTCCCTTTCCAGGGGAGCCCCTTCAGCCACTTGGGTATTTCTCCAAACGCTAAACATTTTCTTTATTCTGTTACAGCAGAGATTACTATATCATACTTCTTCTTTAATGTCTAGTATCTTTTTCATTTTTTCTTCACAAATTTTCTTTAGCCAGACTTTCTTTAATTTGTCCTAATTCCACTTAAGATTTTCCATTTGAATTTTCATACTTTCGAAACAATCTATTTCAGTTTTTAGAAAAAAGCGCCATATCCAATGTAGACATTGGAATTATGGCACTTTTTTACTTCACATAATAAAATTCCCCAAATATAACCACTTATACAATTATAAATATGTATTCCGATAAATTTCCCGTGTCTCTTCCGGCACCAAACTCCCTCCGGTAGCCCATACAATATGTACCGCATCCTGCAAATGCTTCGTAAGCTTGTGTGCCTCCAAATACCCTCTCGTTTCTTCATACTGTAATAATTTTACAGGACCTTCAAAACCTGCGCAGCACTTGGTTCTAAAAATATCTTTTCCGTCTCTAACATTTTACGCATATATTCATACAACGCTGCATCTTGTACAGTAAAAATACCGCTGAGCCGCGACTGCATTACCTGTCCCACAAAACCAGAAGGTCTTCCTACAGCCAGCCCATCTGCATGAGTCACACCCGAAAGTCCGATATCCTTTACCGCTATTTTATTCTGCAGCCCGGTCGCCATACCAAGCAGCATACACGGAGCCTGTGTTGGTTCAATGAAAAAACAATGAACGTCTTTTCCAAATATTTCTTTTAAACCAAATGCAATCCCGCCCGGAGCGCCTCCGACTCCACATGGGATATACACAAACAGCGGGTGTGTACTGTCTACCTGAACTTTCTGCTCAGCCAATTGTTTTGCAAGTCTGCCGGCGACTACTGCATATCCAAGAAATAGTGTTTTGGAATTCTCATCATCTATAAAATAGCTCTTTGGATCAGCATCCGAGCACGCCCGGCCATTCTTAACCGCTTCACTATAATCATCTGCATATTCTCTGACATCCACTCCATGCTCACGGAGCAGATCTTTTTTCCACTGCTTTGCATCCGCAGACATATGTACAATCACACGATACCCCAGCGCAGCGCTAATAATACCAATGCTGAGTCCTAAATTCCCCGTTGATCCAACTTGAATCGTATACTGTCCAAAAAACTTTCGAAATTCCGGTTCAGCCAATTTCCTGTAATTCTCTTCCCTGCGCAACATGCCATGGCTTTCTGCCAATTCTTCTGTGTGTTTTAGTACTTCATAAATTCCTCCTCTGGCTTTAATGGATCCCGCTATCGGTAAGTGACTGTCTTTCTTTAAAAATAATCTACCTGGGATCATTTGTTCTTCTCGTTGCCCCATAGTTCTGCAAACATTCTGCATTGCGGCGATTTCAACCAACTCCGATTCAATCAATCCATTTCGCTTAGCTGTCTCCGGGAAACAATATTCGATCAGTGGCGCAAATCGTTCCAGACGTTTTTCCGCATCCAGAATATCCGCTGCCCCAAGTTCTGTTGCTTCTGATATTTTTACCTCTTCTTTTTGAAATTCTTCCTGCTCCATCTTATTTTTCTTCGGCATAAGTTCTTGATTAATCCAAACCAGTTCCTTCCCTTCCATAAGACGCTTTACAATGTCCTGGCGCATTACTTCTTCATTCATTCTCATTTCCTCACTCTGTCCTAAAATCTCGTATTCTTTCATAAGATCAACCATAAATTCTATTTTCCACGTTTGAATTTCTTCACGCTCTTTTTTTATTTTACTGAATTCCCGAGAAAAAATCTATTGTTTCCGCATAAATTTCGTTTTTTCTAAGCGCATTCCAAAGGCACTGTTTATACACGCAAAAAAAGAAATCCATTCGGATTTCTTTTCTCAACGGAGAGGGTGGGATTCGAACCCACGCGCCCTCTCGGACAAACGGTTTTCAAGACCGCCTCGTTATGACCACTTCGATACCTCTCCACAATATGTTGTTGTCTGTCTTAAGTGTTCCGCTCAAGACAAGATGTATCTTATCACAGTATAACTATAATGTCAATAACTTTTTTACATTTTTTTGTTTTTTTATTTTACTATAATTATCAGGACGTCATTCTGCCATAAATGCTGTTGCTGTCTTTAAATCTTCAGGTGTTGTAATCTTGATATTCTCATAAGATCCCTTCGTCATTTTGACCGGATGCCCCAGAATCACCTCTACAACCATAGCATCATCTGTCACCTGCACGGTCAGATCCCCTTCCCGTTCCAGAAGCTTTTGATACGCCTCCATAACGAGCTGATACGAAAATACCTGTGGAGTCTGTACAAGCCACACGTCTTTGCGCGGCGGAGTTTCCCTTGCATATAATTGTTCATCCACAATTTTAATCGTATCTTTTACCGGCATTCCTACAACGCAGGCTCCTTCCACGCAGACCATCTCATACGCTCTCTCAATCATTTCTTCATTCACAAACGGGCGCGCTCCATCGTGAATAAATACATAGTCTGTCGCTTTATTCACACTGCAAAGTCCGTGATAGACAGAATGATAGCGTTCTGCTCCACCTTCTACAATCTGCTTTACTTTCTGAAAACCGTATCTGTCTACAATCTCCCGGCGACAATATGTTTCTTGATCCTTGCCAACCACAAGGATAATTTCATCAATCAAAGGTGACTTTTCAAACACCGCCAATGAATAATACACTACCGGCTTTCCATTCAATTCAAGATATTGTTTTTGAATCTTAGTCCCCATTCGTTTACCCTGACCGGCAGCAAGAACAATTGCTGCACACCTGTTTTTTCCCATCTGAATCTCCTCCGCTATCGATACGTTTATCTTTCTCCAAGTTTCAGATTCGGAACTGCATTCAAATCCCATCCATGGCGTGTTCCCTTGATAAATTCATAATAAGCTGCCGCTCCAATCATGGCAGCATTATCCGTGCAGAGAATCGGAGATGGATAATAAAACTCTATTCCCCGGCTTTCGCATGCTTCTTTCATTGCCGCGCGAAGTGTGCTATTGGATGCCACCCCTCCTGCGATTGCAAATTTCTTTAAGCCATACTGTTCTACTGCATGCATCGCATTTGCCACAAGCACATCCACAACTGCCTTCTGAAAAGAAGCTGCGATATCTGCACGATTATATTCCTGTCCTTTCATAGCACAGCCATTAATATAATTCAGCACTGCGGATTTCACTCCGCTAAAGCTAAAGTCATACTCTGCTCCGTCAATATGCGCTCTCGGAAATGCAATTGCATCCGGATTTCCTTCTTTTGATAATTTATCAATCTTTGGCCCTCCCGGATACCCAAGCCCAATGGCTCTGGCTACTTTATCAAAAGCCTCTCCTGCCGCATCATCTCGTGTACGTCCGAGAATCTCATATTCCCCATAGTCCTTTACGCATACAAGGTGTGTATGCCCTCCGGATACTACAAGGCAGACAAATGGTGGTTCCAACTCTTTATTCTCAATAAAATTAGCCGAAATATGCCCTTCTATATGATGTACGCCCACTAACGGAAGTTTCTTTGCATAAGCAATCGCCTTTGCTTCCGCAACCCCGACAAGGAGCGCTCCCACAAGCCCCGGACCATATGTCACACCAATGGCATCCAGATCATCCAACGTCACTCTGGCAACAGAAAGCGCTTCCTCAATCACCTGGTTAATCTTCTCTATATGCTTTCTTGATGCAATTTCAGGCACAACCCCACCATATAATTTATGAAGTTCAATCTGGGATGAAATAACATTTGAGAGTACTTCACGTCCATTTTTTACAACTGCTGCCGCAGTCTCATCACACGAACTCTCAATCGCCAATATTAAAATATCTTTTGTATTGTTCATAATCCACGCCTTCCTACTTCTCTTCAAATCCAAGTTCTGCTGACATACGATCTCTTCCTGCTTTCGCCTCCGGGAATATCTTTCGTACTTCTTCCATATAATCTTCCGGATATGCCAGCGACGGACTATAATGTGTTAACCACATTTCTTTTACCTGTGCCTCTTTTGCAAGCTGAGCAGCTTCATAAAATGTCATATGTTTATATTCCACTGCTTTATGAGCTTTCTCTTTCTCTCCGTACATACCTTCGCATATAAAAAGATCCGAGTCTGCCGCATTCTCACGTATAGAATTCGTTGGACGTGTATCGGTTGTATATGTAAGCTTAATTCCTTTGCGTGCAGGTCCAAGAACCATATCCGGTGTATAAACTTTCCCTGCATCTTCTACTGTCTCACCCTTCTGCAGATGCTTCCAGAACATCTTTGGAATGGCATTTGCCTCAGCCCGCGCCACATCAAACTTGCCGGCACGGTCAATCTCCAATGTATAACCATAGCAAATCACATTATGGTTCACTCGAAATGCTTTCAGGCGATAACCATTCATCTCAAATATCTGCTCCGGTTCTGTGATCTCTTTATAAATAATCGGAAAAGGAAGTTCCGGCGCAATCACCCTCAATGAATTCACAACCCGTTCCAACCCTCTTGGACCAATTAAAGTCAGCGGTTCCTTCCTGTCCGCATTCCCCATTGTTAAGAGCAGTCCCGGAAGCCCACTGATATGATCTCCGTGATAATGCGTAAAACAGATTACATCAATCGGTTTAAAACTCCATCCTTTTTCTTTAATAGCAATCTGTGTTCCCTCGCCACAGTCAATCAGAAGGCTGCTGCCATTAAATCTCATCATCAGCGCAGTCAGCCAACGGTATGGGAGGGGCATCATCCCTCCCGTACCTAATAAACAAACATCCAGCATGTTTTCTATTTCCTCTCTATCGGTATCTGAAATCCCGAAACCAGTTCATCATAGCACTTCTCACACAGATCAAATGCATGTTCTTCATTGTCTTTGTTTGAGAAGTAATTCCAACGCTTCTCCACTGAAAGTACATCTTCTGCCGGAATCCCATTGCTGACCGGAATTTCTTTCCCACATCTGTTACATATAATTTTCGTAAGTTCTTTTGTCTCTTTCACTGTATAATTACGCATATGATTCCTCCTAAAAAACTGTATTCTTCTGTTACAGCTTCATTATATAAGAATAGAAACAAATTTCCCACTGGGAACTAATGCATAATCTGGCAGTCTGTTTCCATACTCATTAAAACAGCATCTTCCTTCGGATGCTCATAAAAGCATTTACGAATCCCATCTTCCACAAACCCCTGCCTTCGGTAAAACGCAATGGCCGCTTGATTGCTCTGTCTTACGTCGAGCAGAATCTTTGTAATCTGCTTTTCCCTACATATTCTCAAAATTTCTGAAAAGAGATATGTCCCTGCACCGCATCTTCTCGTCTCACTTCGGACAGCAATTCTTGCAATCTCTGCCTCATCAAGCACATAATAGAGAATTGCATATCCGATTATGCGTTTCTCTTCACCTTCGCGCAATGTCAGCAGTATTGTCTGATTCTGTATCCACGATTCCTTCACTGCCCTTTCACTCCAGGCATCAGGAAAAATCTCTTTTTCCAATCGCGCGATTGCTGCAATCTCGCTCTCCTCTGTAGGATCTACATACCATCTTTGCATCTGTACGCCTCTTACTTTCTCTACGATTCTCTGAAAACAGACTTTTCTTCATCTTCTTAAAGATTTTTTCCTTCTCGTTCTGCCCGTTCGCGTTCAGCCTGGGATACTCGAAGATAATCCGGCTCATGCTCTGCCGCCGTTTCAGTCCTTCCCTCTCTCAGATATCTCAGTGCCAGAGTTCCGACTGCTGCCGCTCTCTGTCGATTCAAATGCGGCGGTGCAAAACGATACGGTACCTTCAATCCTTCTCTCAACAACTCTTCATAAACAGGTACTCCATCTCCAAGAAATGTTACCGGCTCTCCAATCTGATTCAGCTGTTCCACAAGTTCAGATACTGCAACTGCTTCCTGCGGTACTACTGTCTCAAATCCCTCCTCAAAACGATAGATTCCTGTATATACCTGGTTTCTTCTTGCATCCATCATAGGGCAGATGACACCTTTGCATCCATAAAGATTATAGGCTAAACCATCCACCGTCGGAATATGAATCAGCGGTTTCCCAAGAGCAAGCCCAAGCCCTTTCGCCGTGGCAGAACCGATTCTAAGTCCGGTAAAAGATCCCGGACCTCCGGAAACAGCAATTGCATCAATGGTATCCAGATCAAGTTCTATCATCTTCGCTACTTCATCAAGCATTGGCAAAAGTGTCTGCGAATGAGTTTTCTTATAATTCACTGTATATTCTGCAACAGTCTGAGCCTCTTCCACAACTGCAATCGTTGCCGTCAGCCCAGAACTGTCCAATGCTAAAATACGCATGTTCTTCACTTCTTTCTATCATATTTATTGTTATTTTATGCGCATATTATATCCCAGGAAGAAAGTCTGCGTCAACGTCATCCTTCGTCACATGACTTCAATTGTAATCTTCCGGTAATCAAATCCATTTGACAGATCTTTTTCAATCACAATTTCCGTGCGCTGTTTCGGAAGTATTTCTTCAATCAGGTTCGACCACTCAATCAGCGTTACACCTTCTCCGTAAAAGTAGTCTTCATAACCGATTTCTTCCATCTCTTCCACATCTCCGATTCGATATACGTCAAAGTGGTAAAAAGGAAGACGCCCGTCCTCATAAACCTGCACAATTGTAAATGTCGGGCTGCTGATCGGTTCTTCTATTCCAAGTCCTTTTGCAAGTCCCTGTGTAAATACGGTTTTCCCTACACCAAGATCTCCGATCAACGTAAACACTTGTCCGGCGTTTGCCTCTTCTCCTATTTTTCTTCCTACTTCAAATGTTTCTTCGGCACTTCTCGTCTCTATTATCATTCTGCCACCAACCTAAATTCCTTTCATCGTAAGCTGAATTCGCTTTTTCTCCAGATTTACGCTCATTACTTTCACTTCCACAATATCTCCTACGCTCACAACTTCCATTGGATGTTTTATGAATTTCTTATCAGTAATTTGTGAAATATGCACAAGTCCATCCTGGTGTACCCCAATATCCACAAATACACCAAAGTCAATTACATTTCTGACAGTGCCTTTCAAAACCATTCCAGGCGTCAGATCTTTCATTTCTAACACATCTGTGCGAAGAATCGGTTTCGGCATCTCATCTCGCGGATCTCTTGCCGGTTTCTCCAGTTCTTTT
Organism: Coprococcus sp. AF21-14LB; assembly: GCF_003458885.1. Lineage (NCBI taxonomy): Bacteria > Bacillati > Bacillota > Clostridia > Lachnospirales > Lachnospiraceae > Coprococcus > Coprococcus sp. AF21-14LB. Next base: position 7,594 of record NZ_QRVX01000031.1, read on the forward strand.
ACAATATCTCTAAGCGTAATCTCTCCAACACCAAGCTCTTCAGACAATTTCCTATAATCTTTGATCGTGCGGGATAATCCCACAAGCTTTCCTGCTGCGATATCTTCCGCTGCAAATCCTTGCTTCTCCAGCAATTTTTCTGCTGCCCCATAAGATTCCGGATGTACACTTGTTCCATCAAGTGGATTCTTGCCCCCTTGAATCCGCATAAATCCGGCGCACTGTTCAAATGCCTTCGGGCCAAGCTTTGCTACTTTTAAAAGCTGTTTTCGGTCAGTAAAGCTTCCATTTTCTTCCCGGTATGCAACAATGTTTTTAGCGATTGTACCGCTGATGCCGGAAATATATGACAGCAATGGTGCAGAAGCTGTATTTAAGTCTACTCCCACCCGGTTTACACAATCTTCCACAACACCGGAAAGCGCTTCGCTTAACTTCTTCTGGTTCATATCATGCTGATATTGTCCAACGCCAATAGACTTCGGATCGATCTTCACAAGCTCTGCCAGCGGATCCTGAAGCCGTCTTGCGATTGATGCCGCACTTCTTTGTCCCACATCAAAATTCGGGAATTCTTCTGTTGCAAGTTTACTTGCAGAATAGACGGAAGCCCCTGCTTCATTTACAATAACATACTGCACTTTCTCAGGGATCTCTTTTAAAAGCTCCACAATAATCTGTTCTGATTCTCTGGATGCTGTTCCGTTTCCAACCGAAATCAATGTTACATGATATGTTTTAATTAGTTTTTTCAACGTATCTTTTGCTGCTGCGATCTTTGCAGGCGTCGTCGGCGCTGTCGGATAAATAACTGTCGTATCCAGCACTTTTCCTGTAGCATCTACAACAGCCAGTTTACATCCGGTACGAAACGCCGGATCCCATCCGAGCACCACCTGTCCAACAATCGGCGGCTGCATCAGAAGCTGCTGAAGGTTCTTTCCAAACACACTGATTGCACCGTCTTCTGCTTTTTCTGTTAACTCGTTTCGGATTTCCCTTTCGATCGCGGGTCCGATCAGACGTTTATAACTGTCTTCGATCACCTCTTTTAGCACAGGTGTCGTATATGGATTCGAAGAAGAAATTACTTTTTTCTCAAGATACTGTAAAATCTTCTCCTCCGGTGCTTCAATTTTAACAGTCAGCACTTTTTCCTTTTCCCCTCTGTTCAGCGCCAGAATACGATGACCTGCCAGACGACTTACCGGTTCTTCAAATTCATAGTACATTTCATACACAGAAGTTTCTTCCGGATTTTTAGCTGCCGAAATAAGTTTCCCCTGTTTCATTGTAAGATCACGAATGTAAATACGATAATCTGCTTCATCAGAAATATATTCTGCAAGAATATCCATTGCTCCATGGATGGCATCTGCCGGAGTCTTTACTTCCTTTTCTTCTGAAATATACGCTTTTGCCGCTTCTTCCAATGGTACTTTTGTATTTTGCAGCATAATCAATGCCGCTAATGGTTCCAATCCTTTTTCTTTCGCAATCGTTGCCCGCGTTCTTCTCTTTGGACGATACGGCCGATATAAATCTTCTACAACAACAAGCGTTTCTGCTCCGAGAATCTGTCTCTTTAATTCATCTGTGAGTTTTCCCTGTTCCTGAATACTTCCGATTACCTGTTCCTTTTTTTCTTCCAGATTTCGAAGATAAGTAAGCCGCTCAAAGAGATTTCGAAGCTGCTCATCATTCAGTGCGCCGGTTGCTTCCTTACGGTATCTGGAGATGAACGGAATCGTATTTCCTTCATCAATGAGTTTTACTGCTGCATCTATCTGCCATCGCTTTACTTGCAATTCTTCTGTCAGTTTTTGATTAATGTCCATATGTTCTTGCCTTTCCTCATAACTTTTCAATGCCTGCCAGACTCTTCTCTTCTGAGCGCATTCTCAGTTTATTATATCCCGAACTTTCTCTCTGTGCAAGACAGCAAAACAGAGCTTACTCTCTTTTCTTGTCTTTTTTCACAGGCTATGCTATAGTTATATATCATAATGTTGGAGGGTAAGAGCTATGAACAAATCTATTGACGAAAATGAAAACGGACTTTCCAGACAGCAGCTGAAATCACAGCGGACTAAGGCTCGTATTTTCCAGGCTGCCAAGACTATTTTACAAAAAAGAGGATACGAAGCGCTCTCGATTAAAAATATATGCGAAGAGGCCGGTGTATCTAACGGCAGCTTCTATCATCATTTTCAGACAAAAGACGACCTGCTTTCTTACTATATTGAAGAACAACCCGCTTTGCCGCCGGAACTTTCCTCTGCGCCCAATTCTCTTTCAGAAGCCAGAGAACAGATTATCCGTGTATACTTAAATTATGCTTCCTACTGCCGTGAGCTGGGGGTCGATTTTCTTGCCAGCTACTATACGCCAAAAAATCAGGCTCTGAATCCTGAGAGCCGTACGGAACGTCCTTACCCGATCTTAACAGTCCGCTCGTATCTGGAAAAAGCCATTGCTAATCATATTCTTCCGGATACGCTGAATCTGGAGGATGTCACAACCGATATCCGCATGCTTGTCATCGGAAATGTATTTGAATGGAGCATGCGCTCAGGACAGCCTGACATCGAGACAAATCTGAGACGTTCTATCGGAACCTATTTAGATGGACTGTTTTCTTCTATTTCATAGCCTTAACAAACAAAAAACTGCGGCATACTGTCGGGAGAAATTCTCAAACATTCTCCGGCTGCATGCCACAGTTTTTATTTTATAAAACTTTTATATTCCCTAGACTTCTCTGCGATAGATCACATTTCCATCCATAATTGTGTATAAAACTTTCGCGTCTGTATCAAGTCCAAGACGACCTTTCATTACAATCACATCCGCATCTTTTCCTGCTTCCAGACTTCCAAGACGGTCTTCCAGTCCAAGCTGTCTGGCTGGATTGATCGTAACCATACGCACTGCCCGCTCCTGTGATAATCCCTCGCGCACTGCCTCACCAATATGGTGATATAAAGACTCCTCGCTCAGAATAGGAGAATCTGTAATAATCGCAACATTTACTCCGCGGTCATCCAACATCTTTACGGCCTCTACATCTACTTTACGGCGTTCTCCCGGAGAACGGTATGTAGCGATCGGTCCATAACAAATGTCACAGCCGCTTTCTGCAATCTCATCAAGATAATCTGTTGCTCCCCATGCATGCTCCAGAGAAAACCGCACGCCATACGCTTTTGCAACTTCAATCGCTGTCAGCATATCGTACTGTGTACAGTGGATCTTACAAGGGATCTCTCCTCGCAGCGCCGGGATAATTGCTTCCATATTTGCATCATACGGCTGTTTTTCTCCCTTTTCTTTCTTATCCAGATATTCTTTTGCTTTTCGGAACGTATCCCAAAGAACATGCGCTACTCCCATTCTGGTCATCGGAAGACGTTTCATATCTCCAAATGTATTTTTCGGATTTCCTCCAAGCGCGATTTTGACTGCTGCCGGAGCCTTTACTGTCATTTCAAAAATATTGTCTCCATATGTTTTTCCGACAAATGGCTGTCCACAAAAAACATCTCCGCTTCCCGGTGTAAAGAGGATTGACGTAATTCCATGTTCATAAGCAACTTTCAATTCTCTTGCCTTTGGATTCATACCATATCGCGCATCAACTGCCGCCGATACCGGATCTGTCATTTCATTGGCATCGTCAACACTTTTATCATGATTAAAATCAAACAATCCAATGTGAGAATGTGCATCGATTAATCCCGGAAGCACATAACATCCTGTTGCATCAATTATCTCAGCATCAGCATCTTCGATCTGTTCTGCTACTGCTTTGATCTTTCCGTTTTCCAGAAGAATATCTCCCTGAAAAATATTCTTCTCATCATCAGTCATTGTGTAAAGTGTTCCACCTTTAATTAGTATCTTAGCCATTAGAAGATCACCTCCCCGTTTACAATACTGTGTACAACTTTCGCCGCATAAGTTGTTACCGGATGTCCTGAGAATACAGAAATATCTGCATCTTTTCCCGCTTCAATCGTTCCAAGTCTCTGCTCTATCCCGAGCATTTCTGCCGGATACAGACACATCATCTTAACGACTTCTTCTGCCGGAACGCCCGCTCTGTACGCCTCTATCGCACTCCAGATAAATACTTCGCGTCCTTCAGACCATCCTCCGCATGTGTTCGTAAATGCAACCTTGTTCCATTTTCCACAAGATCATTTAACTTCGACAGATCCATTCCATTTTTGGCAATCTGAGACATATTATTTACATTTCCAAGAATAATTCCAACTTTCTTTTCTTTAATCTGTTTCAGTGAATCTGCAAAGCAAAATGCGTCAACCAGGTTAATCTGTACTTTCTCATCTTTCAGAAGATGCAGCAGCCCATCGATTTCATTTTTCGTAGAAGCGGCAGCAAACAGCGGCATACTCTCTTTATCAAATACATCTGTAATCACTTTCTGCTTATCTGTACGTTTCTCTTCTTCTGCTTCTCTTGCAGCGCGAAGCGTCTCTGCAAACAAATGAAAAATCCCCATTTTTGTCATCGGAACCTGACTGTTAGCGCCATAAGTCTCTTTCACACTGCTTGTCACACTGCATTTCAATCCTGCATGTTCTTTCACAAGACGTTCTCCCATTTTCTGAGGAGCAGTCTTGCAGACAGCAATCTGTCCGCCCATCAGGTTGTTGTTCGTCGGCGCCGCTCCAATTGCCGTAATACCGCTTTTATAAAATTCCTGGCGGTTGACTTCATCCGGATCAATACTGTAACGCAGATTCATTTCCGGTGTAATCGGATTCGTCCGCTCATCATTGTCAAAATAGCGTCCCGGAATCCCCATTGCTCCAATACTGGATACCGGGTCGATAAATCCCGGAAATACCTCACATCCTGTTGCATCAATCACTTGTGCATCGCTTTCACTCAGTCCGCGCCCAACTGCCTTGATCGTTTTTCCTTCTGTCAGAATGTCGCATCCGGACAGCACTGCTCCATTTCCTACATGGACATTCCCATTCTTAATCAAATACATGTCTGATCTCCTTCCTTACAAGTAATCTTGAAATGCTTCCCTCTTCTAAAAGAGGAGAACAATCTCCAACGATTGATCTCCTCTATAGAATTTCAGGTCATAGAAACCATTATTATTTTTCTATATCAACACGAGCCCAGTTGCGGTATCCCTGTGTAGATACAAAGTAATCTTTTACATATTTCGCTGTAAATGTCGGTGATTCATACAGATAAATCGGTGCGATCAGTGCGTTCTTTACAAGAAGTTCTTCTGCCTGAAGGTAGATTTCTGCTTTTTCTTTATCATCTACAACAAATTTAGCGCTCTCGCAAAGCTCTTTGAATTTCTTGGAATCTTCATTATCCCAACCTGTTTTTTCTGCATTGAAGTAACCATTATCTGGATCAAACAATGTTAAGACTGCACTTGGCTCATTGTAGTATGGTCCCCATCCACCGCAAGCGATGTCATAGTCACCAGCATCAATCTTATCCCACATGATGTTCCATTCCATCATATCGATCTGTACTGTAATGCCAAGTTTCTCTTCCCATGTCTGTTTGTACCATTCAGCCATCTTCTTAGAAAGTTCTGTTGTACCACGGCTTGCATATCTAACTGTGATTTCTGAAGGATCGGAAATACCAAGTTCTTTCATACCTTCCTCAAGAAGCGCTTTTGCATCCTGCTCCTGAAGATCTTTTACAAAATAGTTCTTTCCATCTACAAGCTCTGTATATGTTTTCTCTCCAACCTTCATTGTATCCGGCATTACAGAGGAAAGAGCGATTCCACGTCCATCCCAGATTGCTTCAACTAAAGCTTCTCTGTCAATAGCTGCAGAAATTGCCTGACGAATCTTTGTGTTAGACAGATACTGATTTTTCACGTTAAACATTAAGAATTCAGGCGCACTGTCCGGTACTGTAGTTGTGTTAGACATATCGGCTGCTTCTACTGTTTTAATCCAGTTAGAGTCAGAGGTTCCGATAACATCAATTTCACCATTGATAAATGCCTGAACTGCTGTAGATGTCTCCTGAATAACTTTCTGAACAACTTTATCCAGTTTAATATTCTCTGCATCCCAGTAATTTTCATTCTTTACACATACAAGTTCTGTATTCTGATCCCAGGACTCTACTTTAAACGGACCGCTGCAGATGATCTTATCTGCTGCTGAACCATATTTATCGCCCCACTCTTCGTATTTATCCTGTCTGACCGGATAAATGCTTCCTGCCAGTTCAATAAAGTAAGAAGCCGGATGTACCAGTTTAATTTCTAATGTCTTATCATCAACTGCTTTCACACCGATTTCATCTGGTGTTTTTCCATTGTTATAAAGCGCTTCACCAAAGTTCTCAATTACGCCATCAAACAGCCATGCGTTCACTGCTGCTGTATTTGGATCTGCCATTAACTTTAATGTATACTCGAAGTCATTTGCTGTTAACGGTTCCCCATCGCTCCATTTTGCGTTTTCATGGATCTTAAATGTCCATGTCAGACCGTCTTCACTTACTTCCCAGCTCTCTGCTGCTGCAGGGATATCTTCATTTGTGTTATCTTTGGCAGCCACATTTCTAACAAGTGGATCACAAATGAGGTTGTGGGCTTCGTTATCCGGCTGTGTTGTATTCATAATCGGGTTAAGACCGATAACAACACTGTTTGTGCTGTAATTAAATACCTTTTCTGCTCCTGATGACTTAGCGCCGTCGCTTCCGCTGCTTTTTTTGTCATCGCCGCCACCGCCGCATCCGGCAAGGGAGCCAACAACTAATACCGCTGCGAGAATACCTGCAAGCATTTTTGTTCTCTTTCTCATAGTTACATTCCTCCTTTTATTTTTTATAATCAGCTACCGCTGTTATAAACTCTCATTTAATTCCTTTACCCGGTGACAGGCTACAAAATGTCCTTCTTTCACTTCCTGAAGCTCTGGTGTATCTTTCATACATGCTTCTGTTGCATAGCGGCATCTTGCCGCAAATCTGCATCCCGGTTTTGGGTTGATCGGGCTAGGGATCTCTCCTTCGATCGGAATTCGTTTCTTGCTCTTTTCTTCTTCCGGATCCGGAATCGGAATCGCTGACATCAGAGCTTTCGTATATGGATGAAGCGGTTCAGAATACAATTCATCACTGGCCGCAAACTCAACCATATTTCCAAGATACATAACGCCAACGCGGTCTGAAATATGTTTTACCATTGACAAGTCATGTGCAATAAATAAATATGTCAGATTCTTTTTCTTCTGGAGTTCAATCAACAGATTGACAACCTGCGCCTGAATGGACACGTCCAGCGCCGAAATCGGCTCATCACAGACAATAAATTCCGGTTCAATTGCCAGAGCTCTTGCAATTCCGATACGCTGTCTCTGTCCTCCCGAGAACTCGTGCGGGAATCTCGATGCATGTTCTTTATTTAATCCGACAAGTTCCAACAGCTCATGAATTTTATTCGTGCGCTCTTCTCCTTTATACAAACCGTGAATATCAATTCCCTCTCCGATAATATCTCCTACTGTCATACGCGGATTCAAAGAAGAATACGGATCCTGGAAAATGATCTGGGCACGTTTTGTAAATTCTTTCTTTTCTTTCTTATTCAGACTGTGAATATCTGTTCCATCGAAAATAACCTGCCCGCCTGTTGCATCATAGAGTCCCATAACGGTCTTTCCACATGTTGTTTTACCACAGCCGGATTCCCCAACAAGACCAAGTGTTTCTCCTTTATAAATCTTAAAGTTAACACCATCTACCGCTTTCAAATAAGCATTTTTTCCAACTTTAAAATATTTTTTCAGATCTTTTACTTCAATCAGAACTTCTTTTTTCTCTGCCATTATTGTGCCCCCCTTCTGATCATACCTTCCGGCAGTCCTTTCGTATCAGCCTTCGGATGATGCAGCCAGCAGGAACACTCCTGTGAGCAGCTGAATTTTGTTACGTCCGGATATTTTTCACGGCAAACTTTCATACCGTATTCACATCTCGGTGCAAAAGAGCATCCAACCGGAGGATTAATCAGATCCGGAGGAGTTCCTTTCAGAGAGTATAATGTCTCTTTATTATTTGTATGAATCTTCGGCACGGAGCTTAACAATGCTCTTGTATACGGATGCGTGGATTTGTAGAAAATCTCGTCCACCGTTCCTCTCTCTACAATCTTACCTGCATACATTACCTGGATTCGGTCTGCTACGCTGGCTACAACTCCAAGATCATGTGTTACAAGAATCACTGCCATATTCAATTCTTTCTGAAGTTCACCGATCAAATCCATGATCTGCGCCTGAATTGTCACGTCAAGCGCTGTTGTAGGCTCATCAGCAATCAGAATCTCCGGCTTACATGCAAGCGCTACTGCAATCATTGCTCTCTGGCGCATTCCGCCTGAAAACTCAAATGGATACTGTTTCATCCTGGCTTTCGCATTCGGGATTTTAACCAGTTCCAGCATTTCTAATGCCTGTTTCTCAGCTTCTGCTTTCTTCACATCATGATGGATTAAAATACTCTCCATAATCTGTTCTCCAATCCGCATTGTCGGATTCAGAGAAGTCATCGGATCCTGGAAGATCATAGAAATCTTGCGTCCTCTGACCTGTGTCATCTGCTTTTCTGTGTAATCAAGAAGATTCTCTCCATTGAATAAGATAGCAGATCCTCCATCTTTCTTAATATCTGTATTCGATTCCGGAAGCAACCCCATAATCGCTTTTGATGTAACTGTCTTTCCGCATCCGGACTCTCCAACGATCGCAAGTGTTTCTCCACGGTTCAAGTAGAAATCCACGCCTCTGACTGCGTGTGAAATTCCTGCATAAGTACGGAAGTTCACTTGCAAATCTTTCACTTCTAATATTTTCTCACTCATTTTTACGATCTCCTACTGTCTAAGTTTCGGGTCCAATGCATCTGAAAGTCCGTCACCGATCAAATGGAATGAAAGAATCGTCAGGACGATCAGCAAACATGGGAAAAATAACTGGTGCGGATAGAACATTAGCTGCTGCTGTCCGGCACTTGCCAGAGCACCCCAGCTTGTTTCCGGAGGTCTGACTCCAAGCCCAATATAACTTAAAAACGCCTCACTGAAAATAAATCCAGGTACAGACATTGTAATGTCTACCATGATAATTCCAAGCGTATTGGGAAGTAAATGTTTGATAATAATTCTTTTCGTATCTGCTCCAAGCGCTTTTGCCGCCTGTACATAATCCTGTTCTTTAATCTGAAGGATCTGTCCTCGAACCATACGGGCTGTTCCAACCCATGCTGTCAGCGACATCGCAAAGACAAGAGAAAACAGGCTTCGTCCAAGTACGATTGAAAGAATAACAACAATAATCAGGTATGGAAGGTTTCCGACAAATTCACAGATTCTCATGATAATGTCATCTACCAGTCCGCCTTTCAGACCTGCGAGCGCTCCAACAAGTGCTCCGATTACAAACATTACTACTGTACAGCACAGACCGATATAAATAGAAATACGTCCTCCAACACAGACACGGGTAAACAAATCGCGTCCCATATCATCTGTACCAAACCAGTATTCAGAATTCGGAAGTAAATCTTTCTGCGACGGATCCATATACTGATAATCTTTTCCTGAAATGACAGGTCCCACAAACAGAAGCACGACAATTGTCACGAGCAGGATCATTCCAAACAGCGCCAGCTATTTTCACGAAATCTTCTCCATACATCCGCCCAGTATGTAAGAGATTTTTTTCCAAGTTCCTCTCCAGACAATCCTTTCGTGCCGACACGCTCGAATAAGTCATCTGTAAGAGACATATCTTCCATATTGTTTTTCGTATTCTCGCTCATCTCTACACCTCACTTACTTTTTGCCTTTTGCCACGCGGATTCTAGGATCGACAATACCATATAAAATATCTACGATAATCAATGCAAGTACATAGAGAATTGCAAAGAAGATCGTTAATCCGATTACCATCGTATAATCATTATCTGATACTGCTTTTACATAATAAGAACCAAGTCCCGGAATTGCGAACATTTTCTCAATAATAAAGGAACCTGCGAAAATACCTGCAACTGCCGGACCGATCATCGTAACGATCGGAATCATAGAGTTTCTTAAAATGTGTTTGCGAACAACTCTTTTTTTCGTACAGCCTTTTGCTTTCGCCGTCACAATATAATCTTCACTAATAACAGATAACGTACTATTTCTCATATACTTACAATAGGAAGCAATTCCGCCGATGGCGTATGCTGCTACCGGAAGAATGTAATGCCTCAGCTCGCCCCATCCGAATACCGGAACAAGTTTCCACTTGAATGCAAGGAAATACTGCAGAAGCGCCGCAAATACAAAGCTTGGAACACATATCGCAAGTACAACTAATACCCTGATGATATGATCTACCGGCTTTCCTCGATTCAGCGCTGCAATCAGTCCGAGCAGTACACCAATTGTTGCCTGAAGTGCTATGGCGATCAATCCTATCTTTGCGGAGATTAACGTATTATCACGGATAATGTCATTGGCAGATTTTCCCGTGTAAATAATTGATTCTCCAAAATCGCCTGTTGTGATTAGATTCTTCATATACATGAAGTACCTTTCAACTACCGGACGGTCAAAACCATATTTTGCATTAATAATGGCTTGTGCCTGTTCCGGCATCTGACCTACTTTCGCTGCAATAGGATCTCCCGGAGCTCCGGCTACCAGGAAAAATGTTGCCGTAGCAATCAAAAACAGCGTCAGTACGGCAAAAGCAAGTCGTTTTCCAATAAATTTCAGCATCTTTTTCATCCTCCTTTGATTTCATTATCGTTCTGCTAAAATTATTTTTTTTCTTTATTATGCTTTTTCTCATATAACGTCTGTGGAACAACCATATAATGTTCTCGGATCTTCCTTTGTGTTTCACTGACATTGTGAGACTGCAGCGCTTCCAAAATCCACCGATGATTTCTTGCGATAACCGCAAACGGCATCAATACTTCATTGCTCATTGTAAGATAGGTTGCTGCATTATCTCCTTCCAGCATTTTCCACATTTTTAAAAGCTTACTGCATCCGGATGCTTCCACAATACAGCAGTGAAAACGCTCATCTAATTCAACAATACTATAAACATCTTTTGTACTCGATGCGCCTTCCATCTCTTTTAAGATTTCTTCCATCTCGTCTTCATATTCCTTCGGCAAATTTGCCTCATAAATCTCAACAGCTAACATTTCCAGCGCGGAGCGGATCAAGTAAGATTCCTGCATATCTTCATATGTAAGCTCCCTCACAACACAGCCTTTGTGCGATAAATAAGTCACAAGCCCTTCTTCTTCAATCTGCCGAAGCGCTTCTCTCACAGGTCCTCTGCTGACTTGATACTCTTCCGAGATTTCTGCCTCAATTAATCTCTCGCCCGGCTTAATTTCTCCTGACAAAATTTTCTTTCTCAGTATCTCAGCGATTTGCTCACGGAGCGTTTTTTTCATTACATTCTCTCTCATGAATCATTCTCTTTCTAAAATAAATTGTTGTTATTTTTTAAACAATAAACACAACAATTCATTAATTTGTTTTCTCTATTATACTAATATATTAGTCAGATGTCAATTGTTTTCTCTATTATACTAATATATTAGTCAGATGTCAATTGTTAACAATCTTCAAATATAAAGTTTTACCGTTTTTCATTAATTTCACATGCAATTTTTGTGCATTTTAAACACATTTCTTTTTGTTATTCTTTTAACAAGTTTCTTTTTTATATTAACGCGGCATTCTTTCATTTCATTTTTGAAAAATTCATATAAAAATATTTTTATACAATAATTTTCCGCACATAGTAAAAGGACCTCCGAGGCAAGCGTCCTCGAAGGTCCTTTGAAGGGAATTGGCAATTTCTTTTGTTGAGATTAATATACTATACTTTCCCTAAAAACACAAATTGTTTGATTTGATATATCCCAATAACTTATAGATAAAATCTATATGCTGTTTTTGTTCGATATGTTTCTCCGGCCTTTGTTATTGGCTGCTGGAAATGTGGTTTATGAACTGCATCCGGATAATACTGCGTCTCAAAGCAAGCTCCGCTTCTTACATGATAGATTGTTCCGCCTTTTCCAAATACATTGCTCACAAAATTTCCTGTATAAAACTGCATTCCCGGAAGATCCGTGTATACATCCATGCCAATCCCTGTTCCTTCTGCGTACATCGCAGCGGCTTTTTTGAATGTTCCGTCATACTTCAGACACCAGTTATGATCATATCCGTGACCAAGCTGTACAGCCTCATATTCTGAATCAATTCCTGCACCGATCAATGTGGGATTACGAAAATCCATCGGTGTTCCTTCAACCGGAACCACTTCTCCGGTCGGAACGGATGTTGCATCCGCTCTTGTGAACGCCTCTGCATCAATCTGCACATGCTGACGCAGCACATTCCCGGAATCATGTCCTTCCAAATTGAAATAACTGTGATTTGTCATATTTAAAATGGTGTCAGCATCCGGAGTCGCTTCATAAGAAATTTCTACTGCATTTTCTTCTGTCAACATATATGTAACATAAAGCGTTACATTTCCCGGAAATCCCTGATCCATATGAGGACTTTCCAAAGACAGGCGTATGCTGTTCTCCGTTGTCTCTTCTACCGCCCACATTCTCTGATTAGAAAAGTCCAAACCGCTATGAAGATTATTCTCTCCATCATTTTTTGCAAGAAGATAGGTCTTTCCATTTAATTCAAAAGAAGCTCCGCCGATCCGGTTAGCATTTCGTCCCACAGTAGCTCCAAAGAATTTATCGCTTGCTTCATAACCGCTAACATCATCAAATCCAAGCACGACATCTGTAAGATGTCCATTTCTATCAGGAACTACTACATTTACGAGAGTTGCCCCAAAATCTGTAACACCCATGAGCATCCCATTCCGGTTTTCGAATACATACAGACTTGCCTGCTCACCCGTTTTTGTCTGTCCAAAAGATTTTTTCAACATGTTTTTTCCTCTCTTAGTTTACAGTGTATGCACAAATCTCAGGAAAGCTTCTCTTCCCTCTTCTGTGCACTTATAAACACCGGCATCTTCAAGTACATGAACAAATACTTTTCCAATCTCTTCTTTCAGAATTTCCATCACATTTTCGCTGTTCAGCTCACTGTGTGCCGCCTGAATTTCTTCTGCCCATTCAGCATGTTTGGCAAGTATTTCATTTTCCCGAATGACTTTTCCGCTAACCATGGCATCTGCCAGAAGCTCCATCTCTGTTTTCAGTCTTGCCGGAAGAACCGCAAGTCCCATTACCTCGATCAAGCCGATATTTTCTTTCTTAATATGGTGATATTCGTCTCTTGGATGATACAAGCCCATCGGGCGTTCTTCTGTTGTCAGATTGTTCCGAAGTACAAGATCAAGTTCAAACACATTTCCACATTTACGGGCAATCGGTGTAATCGTATTATGTGGTTCTCCGTCTGTTTCCGCCAATATCATCGCCGCCTCATCTGTATAGCTTCTCCATACATGAAGTACATGATCTGCCAGATCAATCAGACGTTTCTCATCTTCATGCCGTATTCTGAGTACAGAAAGAGGCCATTTCACGATTCCTGCTTCTACATCCTCGTAGCCCGGAATGGTTACCGGTTTCTCTATTTCTGCCTTTGCCATAGCAAATGTATAGTGACCTCCCTGAAAATGGTCATGGCTTAAAATAGATCCCCCTACGATCGGCAGATCTGCATTTGATCCGAGGAAATAATGCGGAAACAATTTTACAAAATCAAATAATTTCACAAAAGTATTCCGCTCAATCTTCATTGGCGTATGTTCTCCATTAAACACAATACAATGTTCATTATAGTATACATACGGAGAATACTGGAATCCCCAACGGCTGTCATTAATCGTAATCGGAATGATTCGATGGTTCTCTCTGGCCGGATGGTTTAATCTTCCTGCATATCCTTCATTTTCCACGCAGAGAAGACACTTTGGATAGCTGGAGCTTTCGCATTTTTCGCTGCTGCAATCGCTTTTGGATCTTTCTCCGGTTTAGACAGATTAATTGTAATATCAATCTCACCGTATTCACTGTCCACTTTCCATTTCATATCTTTTTTTACACGGTAACGACGGATATAATCCGTGTTCTGGCTCAGTTCATAATAATAAGAGGTCGCTGCTTCCGGTGATTCTTTATAAAGTTCCCAGAATTTTTCCTGTACCTGCGCCGGACGCGGTACAAGGCAATTCATTAACTTTGTATCAAATAGATCCCGTTCTGTAATGCTGTCTTCGATAATTCCCCGTTTCACTGCTTCATTTAACAGTTCTGAAAGAATCTCTTCCAACTCCGGCTCCTGATCCTTTTCTTCCCAAACTTCTTCGTAGCTGTCTTCCTTCATTAAATCAAGCAGAAGATTTGTTGTATAGATTCTCTCGCACTTTGGTGTAAGTCCTGTTCTAATTCCATAATTCACTAAATCTCTAATCTGTTCTGATAACATGTCTCGTCTCCCTTATTCTTTTATCCGTTTTTTAGGAAAGCACACGGGCTCCGTCACCGATTTCCACCACATAGAATTCTGCTTCATGTCCGGTTTTCTCACGATAACCATTTCCCACCTGCTCTATAAATGTATCGACTGCATCATTTTTCACAATACTGACCGTACAGCCTCCAAATCCGCCTCCGGTAATTCTTGATCCGACAACTCCCTCGATCTGCCATGCCAGTTCAACAAGTACATCGATTTCTTCGCAGGATACTTCATAATCATCTCTCAGAGATACATGTGACGCATTCATTAATGCTCCAAACTTCTCGATATCATTATTTTTCAGAGCTTCCACTGCTTTGATCGTTCTCTGATTCTCATATACTGCATGTTTTGCCCGTCTTTGTCTTACTTCCGACTGAATAGCATCTTTATGAGCTTCAAATTCTTCTTCTGTAAGTGCTCCAAGAGACGGAACATCCATCACTTTCTGAAGTTCTTTTAAAGCAGTCTCACATTCATTTCTCCTGTCATTGTACGCAGAACTTACAAGGCTATGTTTCACTTTACTGTTTGTAATCACAATCTTGGCATCTTCCAGTTTAACACATGCATATTCATAACTCAGATCGCTTGTATCAAGGAAAATCGCATGATCTTTTTTGCCCATTGCACTGGCAAACTGATCCATGATGCCACAGTTCATTCCATTATAATTATTCTCTGAATACTGTCCGATAAGAGCAAGATCCGTCATGCTCAAATCATCAAATCCAAACAGATCCCGCAGAACTGTTCCTGTCAGAACCTCAAGAGAAGCGGAAGAAGAAAGTCCTGAACCATTTGGAATATTTCCATAGATCAACATATCAATTCCTGACGGCAGCTTATATCCGCGGCCTTCAAAAGCCCACATAACACCTTTTGGATAATTTGTCCATCCAGCAGCATCATATGGAGTCAGGTCATCAAGCTTGTCTCTACAACTCCGCTCTTTGGGAAATTCTGAGAATAAAAACGGATCTTTCTGTCCTCACGCTTCCTTGCCACCGCATAAGTTCCAATCGTCAGCGCACACGGAAATACATGGCCTCCATTATAATCTGTGTGTTCCCCGATCAGATTCACACGTCCCGGTGCAAAGTAAACATGAAGCTCTCCTTCTTCCCCGAACAACTCCTGAAACGCTTTGATTAACTGTTCTTTCATGTCATATCTCCTTTCATTTATAACAATATTTTTGTTTTAAAACATTTATCTTGGTTTAATGATATCATCTGCGCTCCTCTCTGTCAATGAGGAGAGACGTCTCTTTCTTATTCGTAGATAAGCCGCATAACAATATCCTGTGGATAGTCTCCAAACTCATCGCCAAAAAGATTCATTCCGCCTTTTTTTGCTGCATCCGGACTAATGCCGATCTTTACAGAAATGTATTCATTCTCCTCCAGTTTAAATGCCAAAAGCGGTGTATTCGATGTCTGAGCTCCATCCAGGTAACTTCCCTGAGAATCAATCTTCCACACTTTCATCATTCCGTACTGACTGTTCTGAGAAGGCCACCACGCCGGTGTGAGCCTTCCTCTGCGATCTCCGAAATCCGCCGGACTTCTCCATGTTCCAACCTCAATCTCATTAATCCAAAGCGTAATGTCTGACTCCCAGTCCATATTATATTCATGATCTTCTGAGCAGACCTCCGCTGACACTTCAATACTCTTTAATACATTTTTCTTCAGGGCTGCATTCGGAAAACGATATTCCAGATACCCATTGCCAAGCCAGATCAACTTCGCCTCTGTCCTTCTCGGATTATAAAAAACTGCCGGTTCATCTTCAATATCAATATGTCCTGTCCCTGATACAATACCACATGTCGGTTCCACATGATAATCAACGAAATTTCCAATAGGCATTGGGATTGTTTCTGCTTTCTCATAGTTCTTCTCATCCAGACGGATCGCGATACTTCCTACGCTCCTGCGGCAGATTTTCATGGAGCCGCGCACTGCCGCCTTGAACTCTGTCTCAATCAGTCCCGCTTCTTCCAACACTTTAATATGCATTGCAGCAGAAGAGGAAGGAATTTGAAGCAACTCTGCAATCTCATTGATATTATAATAACGATTTTCCAAAAGCCCTAAAATTCGAATTCTTATCTCTGAAGAGAGTGCTTTTCCGACAATTGCAAGTTTTTCAGGCTCATTCATATTTAATTTTATATTTTTTTCCACAACTGTCTCCTCGTTTTCTTTTCTTTATATTCTGTCATATCTTTTTCGATACTTTCATTATTATAAGAATTCTTCATCTCGTCAATGATTTTCTCAAAAATATTGTGATACTTTTGTTAATCTTTGACTAAAAAATAACTTTTCTTGTTTCTTACTTTGTTATATATTACAATATCTGTAAATGACCATCAAACAGATCTTTACGAAAAGGAGAGTGATAATATGAGCAGACTTGAGATTCCTACTCCTAGTAAATCTCAGCTCGTTGTTGAAGGACTTTATAAGGAACTTGAACATAGAATCGAAGCCAGCCCGCCGGGACTTTGTCCTGTAGATATTACACGGGCATTTTTAGAATTGTGCCATGCACAGACATGCGGTAAATGTGCGCCTTGCCGCATCGGACTTTTACAGCTGAAGCATTTAATCACAGATGTATTGAATGGCGAAGCTACTATGGACACATTAGATTTAATGGAAGAAACCGCTCTTTCTATCATGCATTCCGCAGACTGCGCTATCGGCTATGAAGCTGCACATATGGTATACAAAAGTCTGATTGGATGCCGTGATGATTACGAACAGCATATTCGCGAAGGACGGTGTACATGTACATATCATCAACCGGTACCGTGCGTTGCACTCTGTCCGGCACATGTTGATATTCCTGGATATATTGCCCTTGTCGGTGCAGGAAGATACGATGATGCAATCCGCCTGATCCGCAAAGACAATCCATTCCCAACTACTTGCGGTTTTATTTGTGAACATCCTTGTGAAGCTCGCTGCCGCCGCAATATGGTAGATGATGCAATTAACATCAGAGGTCTTAAGAGAGTTGCTGCTGATTTTGCAGGCAAGGTTCCACCGCCGCCATGTGCTCCATCTACCGGAAAACGTGTCGCTGTTGTCGGCGGTGGTCCGGGAGGTCTTTCGGCTGCCTACTATCTACAGCTGATGGGACATCAGGCTACTGTATTTGAAATGCTTCCAAAGCTTGGCGGTATGCTTCGCTACGGTATTCCAAACTACCGTCTTCCGAAAGAACGTTTAGATGATGATATCGAAGCAATCCTGGCAACAGGAGTAGAAGTAAAATACGGCATGCGTATCGGCAAAGATATGACAATCCAGAGTCTCCGTGAAGAGTATGATGCTGTCCTGATTACAATTGGCGCCAGCACAGATAAGAAACTTGGTCTGGAGAACGAAAACGCTGAAGGAGTTATGTCTGCAGTACAGTTCCTGCGCGCTGTCGGTAAGAACGAACTTCCGGATCTTACCGGACAGGATGTAGCAATCGTCGGCGGCGGTAACGTATCTATGGATGCTGTCCGCACTGCTGTACGTCTCGGTGCTAAGAAGGTAAGCTGTGTATATCGCCGTCGTATCGCTGATATGACTGCTCTTCCTGCTGAGATTGAAGGTGCGATTTCTGAAGGTGTAGAAGTATGTACATTGAAAGCTCCATCCCGCATTGAACGTGATGAGAACGGTCATGTAAAAGGGCTCTGGGTAACACCTCAGATGATCAGCAAGATCAAAGACGGTCGTGCAAGTGTAAAACCATCCGGAGAACCGGATGAATTTATTCCTTGTTCTACACTCGTTGTTGCAATCGGACAAAATATCGAACAGAACATTTCGCAAATGCCGGTGTTCCTGTTGAGCGCGGTAAGATTATGGCTGAGAATTTCGGTGGATTTTCCGATATTCCTGGTGTATTTGCCGGCGGAGACTGTGCAACAGGTCCTGCTACCGTTATTCGTGCGATCGCCGCAGCGAAAGTTGTAGCTGCCAATATAGATGAGTATCTTGGATACCACCATGAAATTACATGTGACGTTGAGATTCCGGAACCAAACCTCGATGACCGCGCACCATGCGGACGCGTGGAACTGACAGAACGGGAAGCATGTGAACGTATCCACGATTTCGAAGGTGTTGAAAACTGCATGACCAAATCAGAAGCTTGTCAGGAAGCCGGACGTTGTCTGCGCTGTGACCACTTCGGTTATGGTCTGTTCAAAGGAGGTCGGGAGAAAGTATGGTAAATTTTACAATCGATCATAAACAAATTTCTGTGCCGGAAGGCACTACCATTATGGAAGCAGCAGCACAGAACGGAATCCCGATTCCAAAGCTGTGTTATCTGAAAGATGTGAATGAAATTGCAGCATGCCGTGTCTGCGTTGTAGAATTAGAAGGCAATGACCGCCTGATCACATCCTGCAACAATGTTGCTCAGGAAGGCATGGTAATTTATACAAACAGCCCAAAAGTACGGGCAGACAGAAGAAAGACGGTGCAGCTCATCCTCTCACAGCATGACTGCAAATGTGCAACCTGTGTCAGAAGCGGTAACTGCTCTCTTCAGAAAATTGCCAATGATCTCAATATCCTTGAGATTCCATTTGGTGAACGTCTGGAACGTCAGCCATGGGATAAAAACTTCCCATTGATCCGTGACTCTGCAAAATGTATCAAATGTATGCGCTGTGTTCAAGTCTGTGACAAGATCCAGAGTCTGAATGTATGGCATGTGGAAGGAACAGGTTCCCGCTCTACAGTCAATGTCTCCGGTCACAGAACAATTAATGAAGCAGACTGTTCTCTTTGCGGCCAGTGTATTACACATTGCCCGGTCGGCGCTCTGCGTGAACGCGACGATACAGAGAAAGTATGGGAAGCAATTGCTGATCCGAAGAAAGTTGTTGTAGCTCAGGTAGCTCCGGCTGTGCGTACTGCATGGGGCGAAGCTCTTGGCATGAAGCGAGGAGAAGCAACGGTTGGAAAGATTATGGATTCTTTGAAACGCCTCGGTGTCGATTATGTATTTGATACAACCTTCTCTGCTGACCTTACTATTATGGAAGAAGGTACCGAATTCCTGGAACGCTTCACAAAAGGCGAGACAAAAGAACGCCCGATGTTTACTTCCTGCTGTCCTGGCTGGATCCGTTTCATTAAATCACAGTATCCTCATCTTGTACCACAGCTCTCTACTGCAAAATCACCGCAGCAGATGTTCGGTGCAGTGATGAAGACTTATTTCGCTGAGTCTATCGGTGTAAAACCGGAAGACATGGTAACTGTTTCTGTTATGCCTTGCGTAGCTAAGAAAGGTGAACGTAATATGGAACTTTTCTACGGCGAATACGCCGGACATGACACAGATATCGTTATCACAACCCGCGAGCTTACCCGTATGATCCGCTCTGCACATATCGAACCTTCTACACTTGTAGACCGCGAATGTGATCCACTTATGAAAGAAGGCTCCGGTGCCGGCGTGATCTTCGGTGCAACCGGAGGTGTTATGGAGGCAGCTCTTCGTTCTGCTTACTTCCTTGTAACCGGAAAGAATCCAGAACCGGATGCTTTCAAAGTTGTTCGTGCTACAAGTCAGGAAACTGATATTGTAACTGCTGAATTCCAACTGGGAGACGCTGTTGTAAAGGCAGCCATTGTAAATGGTCTCGGCAATACACGCCGTCTTATCGATCAGATCGAGCGCGGTGAAGTACATTATGACTTCGTAGAAGTTATGGCTTGCCCGGGCGGATGCGTTGGCGGCGGCGGACAGCCGATCCACGACGGAGAAGAACTTGCTTTTGAACGCGGCAAGAATCTCTATTTCCTTGATTCTAATGCACAGATTCGTTTCTCTCATGAGAATCCGGATGTTCAAAAATTATATACAGATTATCTTGAAAAACCAATGTCCCACAAGGCTCACATGCTGCTTCATACAGATCACAATGCATGGGAGATGCCTCGTAAACAAGGCCGATAGATAATATAACTATCAGCGGGCTGTCGGGAAATAGATAGTTCCAAACAGGGGCAGATTGACTCACATGAGTCAAATCTGCCCCTGAAACTTTTTCGTAAAAAGAGAAAAAGATGGCTAACGACAACCATCTTCACTCCGTTCCATGTTATAATGGAACTATGATAACCAAAGATTATTATAACGATTTTTTTGAATTAGGGCAACAAAAAATTAACTTCAGTTTCTTCGAATTGTGTTTACCTGACGACGATCCAGTCTATACCCTGAAAAAAGTAATGGAGGATTTAGATTTTTCTGGCTTGTTAGCCAATTG
>NZ_QRVX01000032.1:0-28046 GCF_003458885.1 Coprococcus sp. AF21-14LB
CTGGAGAATGGCGAAAGTCTTGAACCAAATCTTTTCAAAGAAAGTAATAGCCAAGCTAGGTTATACATCCATGCTTGACTATTATCTAGTAGTTTGTGAAAACTAAGGAACCGCCTAGTACTGAACGGTATGCTAGGTGGTGTGAGAGGTCGGCTAATCAATTAATGATTAGCTCCTACTCGATCATCTGATGGGAATGTTCTTGAAGTATATTTGTATATTGAGTAAAATAAAGATAAAATATCCAAAGAAAAGAGGTATTATAAAATGGATTTATTTGATCTGCATTGTGACACGATTGTATTATGGAAGGAAAAGAATCTTGGATTTGATTCAGAGGAGACACATTTTTCACTGCGTGAGCGTGAAAAGCTGGGACGGATGTGCCAGACAATGGCAGTGTTTGTGCCGGACTCTATTCGTGGCGAAGCAGCAAGAGAATATGTTGATGTACACGCAGCATATCTGAAAGCTGTTGTTGAACGTCAGAAGGAATTGGCTGAAATGGCAAGGACGGCTGAAGATATAGAACGGATTACAGGAGAAGGAAGATGTGCCTGTATGCTGGCAATTGAGAGTGGGGCAGCGCTGGCCGGAAAGCTTGAAAATGTGGAGCATTTTGCAGAACTCGGGGTGAAAATGCTGACACTTGTATGGAATGGAGAAAATGAACTCGGATCCGGTCATAGTACAGAGAATGGTTTGACAGAATTTGGAAAACAGGCAGTAAAAAAGATGGAACAATCAGGGATAATTGTTGATGTGTCTCATCTGAATGACAGAGGATTTGCAGATCTCTGTGAAATTGCGGAGAAACCGTTTATCGCGACACATTCTAATTTAAGGAGCGTCTGCAGCCATAAGCGTAATCTGACAGAGCAGCAATTTCAGGAAATTGTGCGCAGAAAAGGTCTTGTTGGAATTAATTTGTATACAAGTTTTCTGGATGAAGAAGGAAGAGGAGACGCAGAGAGTATTTATCGACATGTTTACCGAATGCTGGAGTTAGGTGGAGAAGATATTATAGCTTGTGGCAGTGATTTTGATGGAGCTGATATTAACGAATCGCTGACTTCTCCGGTAAAATTTGCACGCACGGCAGAATATTTAATGTCTAGAGGAATTCCGGAACGAGCTGTGAAGAAGATGTATTTTGAAAATGCATTGAGATTTTTCCATGAACAAGCGTAAAAACTAAAATGAATGCGATTTGAAGATTTCTGTTGTCATGGCGTCTTGACAGCAGAGATCTTTTTTCGTATAAAGATTGTGAAATGTACATTCAATTTTCAATTTTTTGACAAAAATCTGCCGCAGAAAAAGGCGCTTTCTCGAAAATAAGTAGAAAAATGTTTTGTGCAGTTGAATTTTCTCACATGTGTAGTAAGATAAATATAAAATTTAGGAGAGCTATGAGGGAGATTTATGAAATATTTGAGGCAATTCGTTATCATACTGGGCGTTTCATTTCTGGGAGAAGTTCTCAGAGTGATACTTCCACTTCCAATTCCGGCAAGTGTGTACGGTCTGATCTGCATGTTGATATTGTTGAAAAGCGGAATTTTAAAAGTAGGACAAGTAAAAGAAATATCAAAATTTTTGATAGAAATTATGCCGGTAATGTTTGTGCCGGCAGCGGTTGGTCTGATGGAATCTTGGAGTTCGCTGAGGGAAGTCCTGATTCCGGTAGCAATTATTACAGCAGTAACAACCGTGCTTGTTATGGCAGTAACCGGAAAGGTTACGCAGGGGATGATGAACCGGGATAAGAAAGGGGAGCATTATGCAGGAGATTATAAATAATTCGTTGTTTTTTGGCGCTGTACTTAGCCTGACTGCCTATGAAATCGGGCTTTTAATGAAGCGTAAGTGGAAACTTGCCATTTTTAATCCGACGCTGATTAGCGTCATTGCGATTATCGGAGTATTGAATATTTTTAAAATTGATTATGAGAAATATAATGAAGGTGCAAAATATATTAGTTATTTTCTTACTCCGGCTACGGTGTGTCTTGCCGTGCCGCTATATGAACAATTAGAACTTTTGAAGAAAAATTTAAAGGCAGTGGCAGCAGGAATTACGGCCGGTGTAGCGGCAAGTCTTGGCGGTGTATTTGTGCTTGCAAAATTGTTCGGATTATCGCAGGAATTGTATGTAACGATGCTGCCAAAGTCGATTACAACAGCGATTGGAATGGGAATTTCAGAAGAGCTTGGCGGAATTGTGACGATTACGGTGGCAGTTATTATTATTACGGGAATTCTCGGAAATGTATTTGCGGAAGCAATCTGCAAAATGTTTCATATTACAGAGCCGATTGCCGTGGGATTGGCAATCGGAACATCTTCTCACGCACTTGGTACAGCGAAAGCGATTGAATTGGGAGAAGTTGAAGGAGCTATGAGCGGGCTGGCAATTGCGGTGGCAGGACTGCTGACCGTTGTGGGAGCGTCCGTATTTGCAGGCTTTGCCATGTAAGAAATAAAGGAAATGAAAATGAAATAGACAGTAGACGGAGGAAATGTGATGAAAGCAGTATATCCTGGAAGTTTTGATCCGGTAACATTCGGACATCTTGACATTATTCAGAGAGCAGCAAAAGTAGTGGATGAATTGATTATTGGGGTAATTGTAAATAAAGCTAAGAAATCTCCGCTTTTTACATTGGAAGAGCGGGTATCTATGCTGAAGGAGGCAACGAAAGAATATCCGAATGTGACAGTAAAAATGTTTGATGGAATGACGATTGATTTTGCGCGGGAGAATGGGGCGCGTCTTATTATCCGAGGACTTCGGGCAGTTACCGATTTTGAAAGTGAAATGCAGATTGCCCAGACAAATCATAGTCTGGACAGCAATATTGATACAATGTTTTTCACAACCAGTTTGGAGTATTCTTTTTTAAGTTCAACAGTTGTGAAGGAAGTTGCTTCTTATGGAAGAGATACATCAAAATTTGTTCCGGAAGTTGTACAGAAGGCATTTCGAGAGAAGTTTCAGATGGATTAGTGGATTAGTATGCAGCCGGATTGGCAGAAACTGTATGAAAAATTGTCTATCCAAAGCATTTGACGCATATAGATATAACAACGTCATAGATTAAGGTGAGGCAATGGCAGTTTTACCGGCACAAAATGAAGCATACGCAGACTTTATTTTTCAGTACAGTCAGAATACCCATGGAGAGCGGGAATATACATCTAATGATTTTTTTGAAATTATAGATGAAATATATGCAGTTGTGTATATTTCGCGGGAATCGATCGGAGAAATCAGCATTGCAGATTATAATTATGGAGCGGTTCCCAAATATTATGTACCTATGGATACAGAAGCTTTGAATGCTTCAGGAATCCTGAGAATACAGAATCAGCCATATCTCAATCTGAAAGGAAAGGGAACGGCGGTTGCCATTATTGATTCCGGAATTGATTATGAAAATAAAGCATTCATAGATGCAGTGGGAAAGAGCAGAATTGCTTATTTGTGGGATCAATCGATTCCTACTGAATGGGATGAGGAAAGTGATGCGGCAAGGAATGGAAGAACGGTTCCTTATGGCAGGGAGTTTACCGGAAAAGAAATTGATGAGGCATTAGGAAGTGATGATCCAAAGAAAGTGGTGTCGTCTGTAGATGAGAATGGGCACGGAACTTTTCTGGCGGGGATTGCGGCCGGCAGCGGAAATGCAGCACAGGATTTTCTTGGTGCAGCGCCGGAAGCATCGCTGATTATTGTGAAGCTAAAGCAGATGAAAGAATATTTGCGGGAATTTTATCTCGTTCCCGAGGGAATAGATGCCTATCAGGAAAATGATATCATGTTTGCTGTGCAGTATGCGATCAACCGTGCAAGAAAGATGAATATGCCGCTTTCCATCTGCATTGGACTTGGAACGAATCTTGGCGCTCATATTGGAGAAGGACCTTTGAATCAGTATCTTGACAGTGTGAGTCGGTATAAGCAAAGGGCAGTCTCTGTCGCAGCGGGGAATGAGGGAAACATGCGCCATCATTTCGGCGGTATGATAGAGGATGGAGAACAGGAAATGGTTGTTGAAACTCGTGTCGGTGCAGGAGAACCGGGATTTGTAATGGAATTCTGGGGAAATGCACCGAATTTTTATTCTATGCAGATTCAGACGCCATTTGGGGAGGAAGCAGATGTTCTTACAAGTCGCGGCGGAGAGGTTCAAGATATTCGGTTTATTTTTTCAAATACAAGGATTCAGGCAACTTATGTAAGGCTGGAACGTCAGTCGGGAAGCACATTGATCTTTTTAAGAATGATTGAGCCGGCAGAAGGAATCTGGAGATTCCGTATTTTCAGCAATGCAATTTATCAGGCGGGATTTCATATGTGGCTTCCTCCGAGAGGGGTAATTAGCAATGAAACATATTTTCTTGAATCATCACCGGCAAATACGATAACAAGTCCGGGAGATTCAGAGGCGGTTATGACTGTAACGGCATATGATTATCGAAATGAGAGCCTTTATGTGGAGGCAGGAAGAGGATATTTGTCAGACGGTAAAATTAAACCGGATTTTGCCGCACCGGGGGTGGAAATAACCAGTACCCTGCCTGGTGGAAAGTTTGTGAAGAGGTCAGGAACGAGCCTGGCAGCAGCGCAGACAGCAGGGGCAGCAGCGCTTTTGCTTGAATGGGCGTCAGTAAAAGGGAATTCTCCGTTTCTAAATGGAAAAAGCATTAAGAATTATTTTATCCGGGCAGCAGGGCGCAGTACCGGACGGCAGTATCCGAATCCGGAATGGGGATATGGAAAGTTGAATCTCTATGGAACCTTTGAAGTTTTGCCATAACCGGAGAAAGTAAAATAGACTTGACGGCTCTTATAGTTACCTTGTACACTGATAGTAATTGCAGGAGTTTTTGCAAAGAGAACTTCGGGACAGAGAGTATAAATTTAAGAAGGGACAGATCGAATGAGAAAAAAACATAAATATGAAGAACCGTATGATGATGAAATAATGGATTATGATGATGAGTACGATGAAGAATATGAAGAATATGATGAAGAGTATGATGAAGAGTATGAAGAAGAATATGATGACTATGAAGATGATATTTTTGATCGATTAGAAGAAGAACATGGAGGCAGAAGACGCAAAAAAGTGTCAAAAGCAAAGAAGACACCGGAAAGAACAGGGAGGCAGCATCAAGAGGGAAGACGTGGTCGGCGGGGGCAGAAGAAACGTAGAAGCGTCGGTTCGATACTCAGCAATATAGTGCTTGTAATTGCTGTTTGCGTGTTTATATATTCTGCTTTTCAGTTATTTCAGATTTATTCTGAATACAGTGAAGGAGATAAAGAGTACGAGAACGTACAGCAGATAGCTATTCAGACGGAGAAAGATCCTGAAACACAGGAAGATGTCTTCCGGGTAGATTTTGATGCGTTGAAACAAATTAATGGAGATACGGCGGCGTGGATCCGGTTTGAGAATCCGGAAGAGATAAATTATCCGGTTGTACACTGTATGAATAATGAGACATACCTTACAAAAACATTTGAAGCCAATGATAATAAACTGGGCGCGCTTTTTATTGATGCAAGAAACCATGAAGATTTTTCAGATTATAATACGATCATTTACGGTCACCACATGAATAATGGTGCTATGTTTGCAAAGCTTTTGAAATACAAAAATCAGGCTTTCTGGGAAAAGAATCGTTACTTCCATATTTATACGCCGGATGGAACGGCACATAAGTATGAAATCTTCGCAACAGGAGTTATTAAAGATACGGCAGAGAATTATCAGCTGAATTTTGCTTCACCGGAAGAATTTGCAAATTATATTACAAAAGTAAAACAGGGATCTGCCTATGATACCGGGGTGGCAGTAGATGCCGCAGCAAAGACAGTGACACTGTCAACTTGTACGAATGAAAGAGATGATGAGCGGTTTGTTGTACATGGCGTAGAGATTCAGGAATAGGAAGAAAATTAGGAAGAAAATGCAGCAGACCTGAAAAAGATGAAAGCAAAATGGAGGTAGACAGATGGAATACAAGTTTGAGGTCGGAGATATTGTAAAATTAAAGAAAAAGCATCCTTGTGGAAGTTTTGAATGGGAAATTCTCAGAGTGGGTGCAGACTTTCGTCTGAAATGTACCGGGTGCGGGCATCAAATTATGATCTCAAGAAAAAATGTAGAGAAAAATGTAAAAGATATTAGAAAAAAGTCTTGAAATCAAAAGGAATTTATGATAGAATCAGCAATTGTGATATATTATTATAATCCTTGTTCCCGCTTTGGTACGGGAGCCAGAGACCATAAGGAGGTAAAGCAAAATGAGCAAATACGAATTAGCTGTTATTGTTAGCGCGAAACTCGAAGAAGAAGAAAGAGCAAACGTTGTAGAAAAAGTGAAAGCTTTAATCGAGCGCTTTAACGGTAATTTAACAGACGTGGATGAATGGGGTAAGAAGAGATTAGCTTACGAGATTCAGAAAATGAGAGAAGGATATTACTATTTCTTCCACTTCGAAGCTGATACAACTGTTCCGGCAGAACTTGAATCAAGAATGCGTATTATGGACGGCGTTATCAGATATTTATGCGTTAAACAGGAAGCATAAAGAAAAGAGGAATATATATGAATAAAGTAATTTTGATGGGACGCCTTACAAGAGATCCGGAAGTAAGATATTCACAGGGTGAGAGCTCAATGGCAATTGCCAGATATACATTAGCTGTTGACCGTCGTTTTAAGAGAGACGGAGAAGCAACTGCTGATTTTATTCCATGCGTTGTATTTGGAAAATCTGCTGAGTTTACAGAGAGATATTTCCGCCAGGGAATGCGTGTTGTTATTTCAGGACGTATCCAGACTGGAAGTTATACAAACCGTGATGGAGTGAAAGTTTACACAACAGAAGTTGTTGTTGAGGAGCAGGAATTTGCAGAAAGCAAGGCAGCAAGTGAACAGAACGCCGGCTACCGCAGTGCGGCGCCAGCACCATCACCGGCACCGAGCATTGACGCAGGGGACGGCTTCATGAATATTCCAGACGGAATTGATGAAGAATTACCATTCAATTAGCGATAGGCGGACAGAGGTCCGGAGTTTAACAGGAGGTAAAAAGCAATGGCTTACGAAAAAGGTAACAGACCAGATTCTCCAATGAAGAGAAGAGGCGGACGCAGAAGAAAAAAAGTTTGCGTATTCTGTGGTAAAGAGAATAACGAAATCGATTATAAAGATGTAGCAAAATTAAAGAAATATGTTTCTGAGAGAGGAAAAATCCTTCCGAGAAGAATCACAGGAAACTGTGCAAAACATCAGAGAGCTCTTACAGTAGCAATCAAGAGAGCAAGACATATCGCTTTAATGCCATACGTTCAGGACTAATTCCAAGAGCGTAAACAGCGAATAATAATAAAGCCTTTAAGTACTGAAACAAACAATCAGTATTTAAAGGCTTTTTTGTGCTATAAAAATGATTATGATTACAGACTATGTTTCAAAAGATCCATTTGACAGCGCCTTGATCGAGGATGCATATTCAGAAGGCGTCATTCCGGTGATTTTTTTAAACTGCCGTGAAAAATAGTGTATGGAAGTATAACCAAGCTTCTCGGAAATTTGTGTAAAATTCAGATGATTCATGCGAATCATTTCTTTCGCGGCATCGACCTTCATATTAGAAAAGTATTCAATGATGCCAAGCCCGCTTCGCTCCTTGAAAATCTTTTGCAGCTGGGAACGTCCGATCAATGTATCGCGGCAGATCTGTTCAATCGTAACATGGGCATCCAGGTGTTTTTCCAGGTAATCGACTACATGATTGAAAATTTCGTTGTCGCTTCGGCTTTTTGTTGTCTTTGGAACCTTGCTTGAAGTCACAGGGCCGCTTAGATAGCGCCTGGAAATATGCAGTAAAAACTGTTCAAGATAAATTCGGATTAGCTGTTCTGAGCCAAGAAGCGGTGAGGAGCATTTCTTCATGACAGTCTGGTAAGGATCATCAAGGCGGCTCTCAAAACAATTTCTGGCTTCAACGATGATATTAGCGAGAAGAGTCCGTTCAATCTCATCGATATGCAGGAACTTTTTGCGAAAGAAATCCATGGCAGGGCTATTGCAGCGAAAAGAGATGACCACAAGATTTGGTGCGGAAGCGCCGGTTGCAGTAACATTGTGGAATTCATTCGGCTCATGGAACACAATATCTCCTTTCTTAATAACAGTATAGTTATTTTCTACAGTAATGCCGACTTCTCCCTTGTCTGCATAACAGAATTCCCAGAAATCATGCCGTTCTCCTGTAAAGGCAAATGTATTCATATATTCAAAATAGTGGATCGTGTAGATTGCATCAATATGAATTGTCTCATCCAGAGTTACAGATTGATAACCCATGCATCTGCTCCTTTCTGCGCTTTCTAAAATACTATTATCAGTATACACGCTTTTAAGAAGAAAAGCAAAAGAAAAATGCAGATAGTACAAAACTAAAAACTGATAATACAAATACATTTCATATCAATTGTAATACCATAAAGATAACAGATTTAAGACTGATTGACTGAAAAAAGAAAAATCAAGAAAGGATTTTAGGAGGAATAAAAAATGAAAAAACCAGTATTAGTAATCATGGCAGCAGGAATGGGCAGCCGTTACGGTGGACTGAAACAGATCGATCCGATTGATGAGCAGGGACATATCATTATGGATTTCTCAATCTTTGATGCAAAAAGAGCAGGATTTGAGAAAGTTGTTTTCATTATTAAGAGACAGGACGAGGCTGATTTTAAAGAAGCAGTAGGAAAACGTATGGAAAAATTGATGGATGTTTCCTATGCATACCAGGATATGGCTAATATTCCGGAAGGATTTGAAGTTCCGGAAGGACGTGTAAAACCGTGGGGAACAGCACATGCAGTATTAAGTGCGATTGATGTGGTAGACGGACCATTTGCGGTAATTAACGCAGACGACTACTATGGATCAGAGGCTTTTAAACAGATTTACGATTATCTTTCTACACATGAAGATGATGAGAAATACCGTTATACTATGGTAGGATACAAACTTGAAAATACAGTAACAGATAATGGACATGTGGCACGCGGTATTTGTACGATGAATGAAGCAGGCGAGCTTGTTAAGATTGAAGAGAGAACAAGAATTGAGAAGAGAAATGGCGGCATTGCATTTACAGAAGATGACGGCGCTACATGGACAGAAGTTCCGGGTGAGACAGTTGTTTCTATGAATATGTGGGGATTCACAAGAAGTATTCTGGATGAAATCAAAGAAGGATTCCCGGCATTCCTTGAAAAAGGTCTGAAAGAGAACCCGATGAAATGCGAATATTTCCTTCCATCAGTTGTAAGTGATCTGCTTGGAGAGGAACGCGCAACAGTTTCTGTTCTTACTTCAGCAGATAAATGGTATGGAGTAACATACAAAGAAGACAAACCGGTTGTTGTTGCAGCAATTAAAAAATTAAAAGAAGAAGGTCTTTATCCTGAAAGACTCTGGGAGGAATAGGAAAAATGGAAAAAGTTACAAGAACACAGAGAGACGAAGCAATCGCGCATTTTAAATTTGAAGGTGTTCTGACAGGAGAACAGCCGTATGGAAGCGGACATATTAATGATACATTTTTATTAACATTTGATGTGCCGGAAAAAGGTGAAGTAAAAGTAATTCTTCAGAGAATGAACAAAGATATCTTCACAAAACCAGTGGAATTGATGGAGAACATTTTAAATGTAACTTCTTACCTGAGAGAAAGAATCATCGAGAATCATGGTGATCCGGAAAGAGAAACATTAAATATTATCCCTACAGTAGACGAAAAACCTTATTTTGTTGATTCCTGTGGCGATTACTGGAGAAGCTACAAATTCATCACAGATGCAACAAGTTATGATCAGGTAGAGAAACCGGACGATTTCTATCAGAGTGCAGTTTCTTTCGGAAACTTCCAGAGACTGTTGGCTGATTATCCGGCAGATACACTCCATGAGACAATCAAAGGATTCCATGATACAAAAGCACGTTTTGAAGTATTCAAAAAAGCAGTAGAAGCAGATGTTTGCGGACGTGCAGCTTCTGTTCAGGATGAAATTAATTTTGTTCTTGCACATGAAGATGTTGCAAATGTATTCGGCGATATGCTTGCTAAGGGAGAACTTCCGCTTCGTGTTACACATAATGATACAAAACTTAACAACATTATGATTGACAATAAGACAGGTAAAGGTATCTGTGTAATTGACCTTGATACTGTTATGCCGGGACTTGCGATGAACGACTTCGGTGATTCTATCCGCTTTGGTGCAAGCACTGCAGCCGAGGATGAACAGGATTTAAGTAAAGTATCCTGTGATATGAATTTATTCGACCTCTACGCAAAAGGATATATCGAAGGCTGCGGCGGAAAGCTGACAGAGAAGGAAATCGAAATGATGCCAATGGGCGCTAAAGTAATGACATTTGAATGTGGTATGAGATTCCTGACAGATTATCTGGAAGGAGATCATTACTTCAAGATCCACAGAGAACACCATAACTTAGACCGTTGCCGTACACAGTTTAAACTGGTAGAAGATATGGAAGCAAAATGGGATACGATGCAGGAAATCATTAAAAAATACAGTAAATAAGTTGTTCATTTAAAGGAGGAAAAACCAATGGCAATTTTAGTAACAGGCGGTGCAGGTTATATTGGAAGCCACACATGTATCGAACTTTTAAACGAAGGATATGAAGTTGTTGTAGTTGATAACTTATGCAACTCTTGTGAAGAATCTTTAAAAAGAGTAGAAGAGATTACAGGAAAGACTGTAAAATTCTACGAAGCAGATCTGCTTGACAGAGATGCACTTGAGAAAATCTTTGCAGCAGAAAAAGTAGAATCTGTAATCCATTTTGCAGGTTTGAAAGCAGTTGGAGAATCTGTTCAGAAGCCTTTAGAATATTACCATAACAATATTACAGGTACATTGATCCTCTGTGATGTTATGCGCAATCATGGCGTAAAGAATATCGTATTTAGTTCTTCTGCAACAGTATACGGTGATCCGGCATTTATTCCGATTACAGAAGAATGTCCGAAAGGCGTATGTACAAATCCATATGGATGGACAAAGTCTATGTTGGAACAGATCCTGACAGATCTTCATACAGCAGACGCTGAGTGGAATGTTGTGTTACTTCGCTACTTTAACCCAATTGGAGCACATAAGAGCGGTAAGATCGGAGAGAATCCAAAAGGAATTCCAAACAATCTGATGCCGTATATTACACAGGTTGCAGTAGGAAAACTGAAATGTCTTGGAGTGTTCGGAGATGATTACGATACTCCGGATGGAACAGGAGTAAGAGACTATATCCATGTAGTTGACCTTGCACTTGGCCATGTGAAGGCAATTAAGAAATTAGAAGCTAAAGAAGGCGTTTCCATCTACAACTTGGGAACAGGAAACGGATATTCTGTTCTTCAGATGGTAAAAGCAATGGAGAAAGCATGTGGACATGAGATTCCATATGAGATTAAACCTCGCCGTGAAGGCGATATTGCAACTTGCTATGCAGATCCTTCCAAAGCCAAAAGAGAACTGGGCTGGGAAGCACAGCGCGGATTGGATGAGATGTGCGAAGATTCCTGGAGATGGCAGTCACAGAATCCAAATGGCTATGAAGAATAAAAAATAATAATAACGAAGCTCCCGCAGCCGGAAAGTTCCGGAGGCGGGAGCTTCTTTGTGGAGATTCAATTCAGCTCTTTTTCCGGTAACTACTATTCAAATATAGGGAAAAGTGATATAATAATCAAATATATCATGAAGAAAAAACACATTATGAACCAGAGGTAGTAATATGAATAAAAAAGTTCGTTTAAAAGGACAGCTCCGTCTGTATATGCAGTGGCCGGCTTTTATGACGATACTGCTGATCGCGATGAATTTCTGGATTTTCCGGCTGGATCGGAAGGCAGGAGGTCTGATGGCTGTTTTTGTTGTGATCTATGCTGCAATCGTCGGTATTATGTACTTGTATAACCGCTCGCTGATTCTGACAGATATGATTGAGTTTGCGGCTCAATACGGTGTTGTGCAGAACAGGCTTTTGAAAGAGCTGGCAGTCCCGTATGCGATTTTGCTTGATGATGGGAAACTGATCTGGATGAACTCGGAGTTTGAGGAGATTCTAGGCCCATATAAGCGTAAGGATTCGTATATGAGGGAATATATTAAGGAATTGAATAAAGGTGTATTTCCTAAGTCAGACAATGAGAAGAAAGAGCTTGCAGTGACATTTAATGACAGAGATTATATTGCAGAGCTGTGTCGTGTTTCTGTAGAAGGCTTTACAGAGACGGAGCAGGTTGTTGAGCTTCCGGAGCACAAGGATTATTTTATTGCGCTGCATTTAAAAGATGTGACAGAGATCAACAAATACAGGGATTTAATTGAAGAACAGAAGATGATCGCAGGTCTTGTTTACATCGATAACTATGATGAAGTTATGGAGAGTGTCGAAGAGGTAAGGCAGTCACTTCTTCTTGCGCTTATTGACCGTAAGATTAACCAGTATATGGCTAATGTAGATGGAATTGTGAAGAAGCTTGAGAAAGATAAGTATTTTATTGTTTTGAAGAAGAGTGGTCTTGAACAGATGAAGGAAGATCATTTTTCTATTATGGAAGATGTGAAAAATGTTAATGTAGGCAATGAGGTTCCAGCTACATTAAGTATTGGTATGGGATTGAACAGCAGTACTTATATTCAGAGCTATAATAATGCCCGCGTATCTATCGACCTTGCTCTTGCAAGAGGAGGAGATCAGGCAGTTGTGAAAGATTCCGACGGCATCACATATTATGGCGGTAAGCGTGAGCAGACAAGTAAAAATACGCGTGTAAAAGCCCGCGTGAAAGCAGAAGCGCTCCGTGAGTTTATTATGGCGAAAGAAAAAGTAATTGTGATGGGACATAAGATTGCGGATGTGGACTCTTTTGGTGCGGCTATCGGTATTTATCGGGCGGTAACAAATCTTGGAAAGAAAGCCCACATAGTATTGAATGATATTACAATGTCGGTGCGTCCGCTTTATGAGTTCTTCTCCAATAATTCAGCATATCCGGATGATTTATTCATTACGTCAGATGAGATTAGAAGATTTGTAGACGGAAGCACGATGGCAGTCGTAGTAGATACAAACAAACCGGAGATGACAGAGTGTGAAGAATTACTAAGACTTGCACAGACAATCGTTGTATTGGATCATCATAGAAGGGGAGACAGAATTATTGAGAATGCGGTCCTCTCTTATATTGAGCCGTATGCTTCTTCAGCCTGTGAGATGGTGGCAGAGATTCTGCAGTACATTGTAGATGATGTAGATCTAACAAGAATGGAAGCGAACAGCATGTATGCCGGTATTATGATCGATACGAATAATTTTATGAACAAGACAGGTGTAAGAACATTTGAGGCGGCAGCATTTTTAAGAAGAGCAGGAGCAGATATTACCTATATTCGGAAATTATTCAGAGATGACATGGAGAGCTATCGCGCGAAGGCAGAAATCGTCCGGTCAACGGAAGTATACAGAGATGTTTATGCGATTGCGATCGGAACAAATGCGAATCTGGACAGTCCTACGATTGTGGGAGCACAGGCGGCAAACGAACTTTTGAATATTGCCGGAATTAAAGCATCATTTGTATTTACTGAGTACAATGGAAAGATTTATCTGAGTGCCCGTTCCATTGATGAGGTGAATGTCCAGGTAATTATGGAACGGCTCGGAGGAGGCGGTCATTTGAATATCGCAGGGGCGCAGTTCCCGCATACAAGACTCAGTGAAGCGGTAACGCAGCTGAAGATGACAATTGATGAAATGATAGAAAAAGGAGATTTATAGAATGAAAGTAATTTTATTAGAAGACGTAAAATCATTAGGGAAAAAGGGCGAGATTGTTAATGTAAATGACGGATACGCAAGAAACTTTATCTTACCGAAGAAACTCGGATTGGAAGCAAATAATAAAAATCTGAATGATCTGAAACTTCAGAAATCAAATGAAGCGAAGATTGCAAAAGAACAGTTAGAAGCAGCCCAGGAGCTTGGAAAGAATATTGAGGCAGGAAGTGTGAAGCTTGCGATTAAGACCGGAGAGGGCGGTAAGACATTTGGTTCTGTATCAAGCAAAGAAATTGCAGCAGCTGTAAAAGAGCAGATGGGATATGAAATCGACAAAAAGAAGATTCAGTTAAAAGAAGCGATCAAAACGCTTGGAACACATGAAGTTCCGGTAAAACTTCATGCTAAAGTGACGGCAAAGCTGAAAGTGATTGTAACAGAAGCCTAGGAGGAACGATAGAATGGATGAGGCGCTCATTAAACGAGTACTTCCACACAGTATCGAGGCAGAACAGTCTGTAGTCGGAGCGATGCTGATGGATCGCGAGGCAATTGTGGCTGCGAGCGAGATTATCTGTGGAGAAGATTTCTATCAGGTAACGTATGGTGTTATTTTTGACACGATTATTGAGTTGTTTAATGAAGGGAAGCCGGTAGATCTGGTTACGCTTCAAGAACGACTGAAAGAGAAAGATGTTCCTCCGGAAGTCAGCAGTCTGGAATTTGTGAGAGACCTGATTACGGCAGTGCCGACATCGGCTAATGTAAAGTATTATGCAGAGATTGTTGCTGAGAAAGCAACATTTCGTAAACTGATTAAGCTGAACGAGGAAATTGCCAATACATGTTATCTGGCGAAAGAGCCGCTGGAGGCTGTGCTTGAACAGACGGAAAAGCAGGTATTTGAACTTGTTCAGAAGCGGAATACAGGTGATTTTGTTCCGATCCAGCAAGTTGTATTGAATACACTTGAGAGGATTGAAAAGGCTTCTAAGAATAAAGGGACTGTAACGGGAATTCCTACAGGCTTTATTGATCTTGATTATAAGCTATCAGGACTGCAGCCATCGGATTTGATTCTTTTAGCTGCGCGACCATCTATGGGGAAAACAGCTTTTGTGTTAAATTTGGCACAGTATATGGCATTTAAGGTAAATAAGACCGTTGCAATCTTCAGTCTTGAAATGTCGAAAGAGCAGTTAGTTAACCGTTTATTTGCACTGGAATCTCAAGTAGATTCTCAGGCGCTCAGAACCGGAAATTTAAAGGACTCCGATTGGGAAAAGCTGATCGAGAGTGCGGGAACAATAGGCAGATCGAACTTGATTATTGATGATACACCGGGAATTTCTATTTCAGAACTTCGATCTAAGTGCCGAAAATATAAGTTAGAACATGATCTTTCTGTGATTATCATCGACTATCTGCAGTTGATGTCGGGAAGAGTCGGTGGAAGAAGTGAATCCCGCCAGCAGGAGATCTCAGAGATTTCAAGATCATTGAAAGGTGTTGCAAGAGAACTGAATGTGCCGGTGATCGCGTTATCGCAGTTGAGCCGTGCAGTAGAGCAAAGACCGGATCACAGACCGATGCTGTCAGATCTTCGAGAGTCTGGAGCAATCGAGCAGGATGCAGACGTTGTTATGTTTCTCTACCGGGATGAATATTATAATAAAGATACCGAACACCCGAATGAGGCAGAAGTAATTATTGCGAAACAAAGAAATGGTCCGATCGGTACTGTAAATCTGGCATGGCTGCCGAATTATACAAAATTCGCTAATCTTCAGCGGAGAGAAGAATAGAACAGAAGTATTTCTGTCATAATTTGACGGACGAAACTTTGGTTGAAGATGCTTATGTTATGGTATGATAATACCTGTACATAAGCATTTTTTTGTTCTTGTGATGTGAAAGAGGAATATCTGACAGATATTAACCAGCTGTATCACAAGCCTGAATCACTATAAGGGGGAATGTAGTATGGGTGAAGTCCATTATATGATTTCAGAGGCAGCAAAGCGTGTGGATGTAGAAGCACATGTGCTGCGTTACTGGGAGGAGGAATTGGAGATTCCGATAGAAAGGACCGCGATGGGACACCGCTATTACACAGAAGAAAATATACGATTATTTCAATGCATTAAGGAGCTGAAAACACAGGGCTTAATGCTGAAAGAATTAAAAGAAATACTCCCGGAAATTTTAAAAGCGAAGCAGGAATTACAAGAAAGAGAAAAAAGACCGGAAAATACAAATAAGAATGTGAAACAGGAAATTTCAGTTGATGCCAGAGAAGAAGTTTTAGTCGGAGTATTGGACGAGCATGCGGAACAGATACAGCAGTTATTCGGAAAAGTAGTACGGGATGCCATGAATGAAAATAATGAAATTCTGGAAGAAGTGTTAAGCCGGGCAGTCAGTGAAAAGGTAATGAAGGAAATGGATTATCTGATGCAGACAAAAGAACGGCAGGAAGAAGAACGTTTTCAAAAGCTGGATCATCTCATACGTCAACAGCAGTCCATGCGAAAAGAAGCATCAAAACCGGCAGCAGTGCGCAGACTGAGAAGAGTCTTTGGAACTGTCTAACAATGCTTATCTGTACAAAGAAAAATAGCGATATAACATATTCAAATGCTATATCGCTATTTTTATGATGCCAACATACGGCTGACGTCCTGAAAGACGCCTTATGGTATATGGTAGGCTTATTGAGCTGAGATAGCTCCTGTAGGACACTGTGCTGCACAAGCACCACAGTCTACACAAGCGTCTGCATCGATTTCATAATGGTCAGCGCCCTGGCTGATAGCTCCTACTGGGCATTCTGCTTCGCAAGCTCCGCAGCTTACACATTCATCACTAATTACGTGTGCCATAGTATGTATCCTCCTTTACATTTTATGGCTCCATTTTAATACAAAATGAAAAAATATACAAGGTAAATCTTTCGTGTACTTAATAAAATAATAAATTATGAAAAATTTAAGAAAAATTTTATGCACTTGCGTTACATTTGGTGTATAGTATTAAAGTCAAGAACATAGTAATTTTTTGAAAAATGAGGAAACGATCATGAAACATAAATGGAAACTGTTATCCGGCATTTTGTGTGCAGCGATATTTTGCTCAGCCTGCGCAGCAGATGATACGGAGAAAGTGCAGATAGGAAAATACGAAGAACAGGAATATCAGCCGAAATTGGATGCGCTTAAGCCGACCGCTTATGGAAGTATCAGCAATTTAAGACTGGAACCGGGAACTTATATTTCAGTAATCGGTAAATCAGACCGCGGCGAATTCTGGAAGAGTGTAGAAAAGGGCGCAAAACAGGCGGCAGCAGACATTAATAAGATGATGGGATACAAGGGCGAAGATAAGGTAAAGGTTGTTTACAGCGGTCCTGCAGGGGATGAAGATGTGGATCAGCAGGTAAATATTCTTGATGAAGAATTATCGCGGAATCCGTCTGCAATTGGAATTTCGATTATTGATGCAGATATGTCTGAGGTACAGTTTGATCTTGTGGCAGATAATGAGATTCCGATTGTTATGTTTGACTCGGGAAAAGATTATCAGGGTGTTGTCTCTATGATTGGGACAGATAACCGGGAAGCAGGAAGAACAGCAGGAAGTAAGCTTGGTGATGCGGTTAATAGCAGTGGAAAAGTAGCATTGTTTATGAAAGACTCAAAGTCTACTTCATCGAAAGAGCGTGAAACAGGGATGGTAGAAGCTTTAAAAGAAAGTTATCCGGAAGTAGAGATTGCTGATATTTATCGGGAAGATGAGCTCGAAGAGAGAAGTAAGGAAATTGCAAAAGCAGAGCAGGAAGCAGCAAAGAAGGAAGAGAACAAAGAGACAGAAAGTAAGGAAACGGTGTCTGAAACAGTCAATGGAAATACGGCTGGAACTGATGATACAGAGGAACAGACAACAGAGAAAGAAAACTTACCGGATGCTGCAGAAGAACCAATGACAGATCTGGAGATGGTAAAATATATTTTAGAAAAGAATCCGGATTTGGCAGGCTGTGCTGCCGGCAATGAGGAGACGACAGAACTGCTTCTGCAGGCGAAAGAAGAACTCGGTTTAGAGGATTTGAAGATTATTGGATTTGACGGAAGTAAAAAACTGATCACTGCGCTGAAAGATGGTAAAATAGATGGACTGATTCTTCAGAATCCATTTGGGATGGGATATGCTACTGTAGTTGCGGCAGCAAGAGCAATCCTCGGAGAAGCCAATGAAGCATCTGTGGACAGCAGCTATGTATGGGTAACGAAGGATAATCTGGAGGAGAAAAGTATCCAGAATATGTTATATTAAAAGAAAAGGAAACGGCATTTCAAACAGAGACAACTCTGAGAAATGCCGTTTTATTTTGTGAGAGAAAAGATAAATTCCGTACCTACACCCTCTGTACTGATGATATTGATATTCTCACCATGGGCTTGAATGATTTCTTTGACAATGGCGAGACCGAGCCTGTGCCTTTTTTGTCTTTGCCGCGCGAGAGATCTGATTTGTAGAAACGATCCCACACTTTTGGGATATTTTCTTTTGGAATTCCAATCCCGCGGTCTTTGACAGAAACAAATACTTTGTCGCCCTTTTCTGTTGTTTCAATCGTAATCATAGATTCCGGAGAACTGAATTTGATAGCGTTGTCGAGAAGATTGTAGAGAACTTGCTGAATTTTGCTCCGGTCAGCTGTTACAGAAAGAGTGCGGGAGACAAAGAGCAGTTCGATTTCAATCTTTTTTTTCTGTGCAGCGCCCTTCAAAGGATTCGGCAGTTGTCTTGATTACCTCATGAATATCAAAGGAAGTTTTGTCCAGAAGAAGTTCTTTGCGGTCAAATTCATTTAGTGTCAAAAGATCTTTCGTCAGATCGGTAAGACGTTCTGTCTCAAATAAAATTATTTTTAAATATTTATCCTGAAGTTCAGGAGGGATTGTTCCATCTGCAATAGCTTCTACATAGCCTTTAATGGATGTTAGCGGGGAACGAAAGTCATGAGAAACGTTGGCAATAAATTTCTTTTGGTAATCTTCCACATCCTTGAGCTGCTTGGACATATAATTAAGGGATGCAGATAAGTATCCCATTTCGTCCTGAGTTGTAATTGGGATATCGTACTCCAGATTTCCGGAAGCATATTGTCTGGCGGCTTCTGCAATCATACGAAGCGGTTCATAAATAAGAAACCGTATTGCAAGAAGAACGATAAAGGACAGAAGATAAATTACAAGCGCTGTAATATAGACATAGCGCATCAGATGATTCTTCATATTCAGGACAAGAGATTCCGGACTGTGGAAAATAATATATCCTTTTGTGGAAAACCCCTGCGTTACAGGAGAAATCACAGTGATAACAGATTCTCTGAAATAATCATGATAGTTCCCCAGGAGGTAAGAACTGCTACCGCATTCAGCCGGATCAAAGTCGCTGATCTGCTGTGGAGGCAAGGGTGCTTTTTCGTAAGATGATGATGTCAGGAGAGTACCCTGTGGATCAACAAACCATGCGGAAGCATCCATATAATCTGACATGGCATCCAACTGAACGCGAACGTCATACAGCGTCAGGTCATCTGTAAAATAGTTGACGAGATAATCGTCAGCCAACAGAACGGCCTGACGGTGGAGTCTTGAGGATTCTTCTTTTAACAGGTATTGCTCGAATAGCTCAGAGTTCAGTGTCGCTACTGTAAAAAATGTAAGAAATCCCAATATAATATATACGATGACAAATTTTAAATAGAGGGTGCTTCGCATTTATTTCACCTCAAATTTGTAGCCAATTCCCCAGACGGTACTGAGTTTCCAGGTGGGATGATCTTTGATTTTTTCGCGAAGGCGTTTGATGTGAACATCCACCGTTCGAGTATCGCCGATATATTCATAGCCCCAGATCTGATCAAGAAGCTGTTCCCTTGTGAATACCTGGTTCGGTGAAGCTGCAAGGAAGTAGAGCAGTTCCAGTTCCTTTGGCGGCATTTCTACATTTTTATCATCTACATAAACGGAGTAGTTTGTGAGATTAATCTCAATCCCGGGATAAGTAACGCACTTGCCCTTGTCTGTTTCTGGAATCTCAGTCTTTGCCGGCTGATAGCGCCGAAGTACAGCTCGGACGCGGGCAACCATTTCCTTTGGATCGAATGGTTTAATAATATAATCATCAGCACCGAGTTCGAGTCCAAGTACCTTATCAAATACTTCGCCTTTGGCGGATAGCATGATGATTGGCACAGAAGAACGGCTTCGGATCTCACGACAGACTTGATAGCCGTCGATGCCCGGCAGCATCAGATCCAAAAGAACAAGATTAGGCTTGTAGGTATCGAATGCCACAAGGGCATCTTCGCCGTCATATACCATTTTTGTATCGAAACATTCTTTTGTCAGATAAAGAGAAATCAATTCGGCGATGTTCTCATCATCGTCCACAATCAGAATTTTTTGTTTGTTTACCATGAATTGCCTCCTAGTGTGTTATAAAATTACTGCTTAAATTCTACAATGGTAACACCGGCATCTCCTTCGCCAAAGGCGCCGAGCCGGTAAGATTTTACATGTTTCTGGCGTTTCAGATACTGGTGTACGCCGGATCTGAGCGCGCCGGTTCCTTTGCCGTGTACGATGCGGACCGGATTAATGTGAGCCAGGTAGGCATCATCCAGATATTTGTCAAGTTCAGCAATAGCTTCGTCAACAGTTTTCCCAAGAAGGTTGATTTCCGGCCTTACAGAAAGTGATTTGCCCATCTTTACTTTGCCGGTAGAAGTATGGGATTTCTTTTTTGGCTGATATGCATTCTGGTCTTCAATAATTTCCAGGTCACTGATATTAACTTGTGAACGGAGAATTCCCATCTGGACAAAGAGATTGCCTTTGGCGTCAGGTTTTGAGCTTACCGTTCCGGTCAGATTCATGCTAAGTACTTTCACCGTTTCTCCCAGACGGAAATCTTCCGGCTTATGTTTCTTTGCAGGCGCTGCTTTTTTCATAGCAAGCGGCGACTGAGTTTTGGAAATCTTCTGGCGCAGACGTTCCCGCTCCCGTTCCATTTCAGCCGCAGAAATGTTCTCTTTGCCGAATTTGCGGAAATTCTTCATCGTTTCATCTGCAACTTCTTTCGCTTCCCGCAGAATAGCAGAGGCTTTTTCGTTTGCCTCCCGCAGAATCCGTTCGCGCTGTTCGTCCAGTTTCTTTTGTTTCGTCTGCATCTGCATTTTCAGAGATTCAATTTCGCGTTTGTAGGTGTTAATTTCCTGTTGTTCTTTCTCGATCGTACGGCGGCTGTCTTCCAGATTCGTCAGGAGATCTTCAAAAGATTCATCCTGTTCTGTCAGATGTTTTCTGGCGTCTTCGATAATATAGTCAGGAAGACCGAGTCTGCTGGAAATTGCAAAGGCATTACTCTTTCCCGGAACACCGATCAATAAATGATAAGTTGGACGAAGGGTAGCAACGTCAAATTCGCAGCAGGCATTTTCTACACCAGGGGTAGAAAGCGCGTATACTTTCAGTTCGCTGTAATGAGTTGTGGCCATTGTGCGGATGCCCCGGTTGTGCAGATAGGAAAGAATTGCAGTTGCCAATGCGGCTCCTTCTGTAGGATCTGTTCCGGCTCCCAGCTCATCAAAGAGAACAAGTGACTGTTCATCCACATCCCCCAAAAAGGAAACGATATTTGTCATATGGGAAGAAAATGTACTGAGACTTTGCTCGATACTTTGTTCATCTCCAATGTCTGCATAAATCTGATGAAAAAGCGCAAGCTCAGAACGTGCCAGTGCCGGAATG
Organism: Coprococcus sp. AF21-14LB; assembly: GCF_003458885.1. Classification (NCBI taxonomy): domain Bacteria; kingdom Bacillati; phylum Bacillota; class Clostridia; order Lachnospirales; family Lachnospiraceae; genus Coprococcus; species Coprococcus sp. AF21-14LB. The sequence continues at coordinate 21,732 of NZ_QRVX01000032.1, forward strand.
TGAAGTCCTGACTGTCCCATTAGTGTAAATAATCCGACTGTCTTTAGGGAAACTGTTTTTCCGCCGGTATTTGGTCCGGTAACAATCAGAAGATCGAAATCTTCTCCAAGCCGCACGGTAATCGGTACCACTTTTTTCTTATCAAGCAGTGGGTGACGTCCCTCACGGATATGAATACGTCCTTCTTCATTGAAAATAGGAAGACTTGCATTCATGTTAACAGCAAGCTGCCCTCTGGCAAAAATAAAATCCAGATCAGTCAGAATCCGATAGTTAAGACGCAGTTCCTCCACATATCCTCCGGCCTCTTCTGAGAGGCGGGCAAGAATGACAGCAATTTCTTCCTGCTCTTTTATATAGAGTTCCTTTAAGTCATTATTTAAGTTGACAACAGCCATTGGTTCGATAAAAAGAGTAGAACCTGTAGAAGATTGATCGTGAATCATACCGCTTACCTGGCTTCTGTATTCAGCTTTGACCGGGATACAGTAACGATCTCCACGCATTGTGATCAGGCTATCCTGAAGATAAGACTTCATAGAACCGTTCACAAGATGTACGAGGGTAGAATGAATCTTGTCATTGACCCGGTTAATATTTCTTCGGATCTGTTTCAGCGTGCTGCTTGCATCATCGCTGATTTCATCTTCGTCAATGATACAGGAAGAAATCGACATGGCAAGCGGTGTCAGAGGTTCCAGCTTCTCGAAATAAATATCAAGGCAGTCTGTCGCGTCATCAACAGTATCCCGCCGGCCAAGAGATTTGGCACGTTTGGCGGTCTCAAGGAGTCTGCCGATCCGCAGCAATTCTCCGCATCCAAGTGAAGCGCCGATTTCAAGACGTTTCAGTGAATCTTCGATCATTGTGCATCCGCCAAAAGAGATGCGTCCTTTGCGTATAATTCTTGTAAATGCAGCTGCCGTCTGTTCCTGGGCAGTCCGGATTTCTTCCAGATCTGTCATCGGTAAAAGTTCACGGCACAGTGTCTTGCCGCCCGGGGAGGAGGCAAGTTCTGTCAGCATATCAATAATTTTAAAATATTCTAGTTTTGTTAATGTTTTTTTATTCATATTTCCTCACCTGAGTACATTCTACCTTATTTGACGCGGAAAGGAAAGCAGAAATATTATGTCCGTATTGAACATTTATTTGCAATCATGTATACTATAAAAAGAGTCGAAAAGGAGTAATAGCCTATGGAGAACAAAAATGAATATTCCTTTCTGAAAGAGAAAATTAAAGACAAACCATTTAACTGGAAACATTTATGGCAGAAGGCATGTCTGATCGCAGGGGCAGGGATTCTTTTTGGAATTTGTGCCTGTATAGCTTTTTACGGACTAAAACCATGGGCAGAAAAGAGATTCGAGAATAGTCCCCAAAAAGTAGTTGTGCCTCCGGATGATGAAGAAGAGAATCCGCAGAATCAAGAGGAAGAAGAGCAGGAAGATAAGACAGCAGTCCTTGATATTAACAATGTACGGGAATTGAACCGGGCTGTGTATGATGTTTCCCGCACAGCGTCAAAATCTGTAGCTCAGGTAACCGTACGTCCGGCAGGAGATGAATGGCTGGATGAGTCTTACCAGGCGGCAGCAGGTATTGTACTGGCAGACAATGGGAGAGAAATACTTGTTTTGACAGAAGGGATCTTATTTGGAAATTCAGAAGAGACGATTGCAGTGACGCTTCCGGATGACAAAGAATATGAGGCAGTGTTAAAGAAAAAAGATGATAATCTCGGACTGGCAGTGGTTGGAATCAGCAAGACATTGCTGTCAGATACTGTTTGGACGTATACGAATTTTGCTGTTTATGGTAACTCCAATCTACTTGGAAGAGGGGATGGCTGATTGCCCTCGGAAGACCATTTGGCACGAAAGACGGACTGGCCTATGGAGTAGTCAGTTCCACACAGTCCCAGATATGTAAAGCAGATGGGATGTGCCGAATTCTTGAGAGCGATATCGGAGCGAATGAAAACAGTTCGGCAATTCTTTTTAATGTGAATGGCGAATTTGTGGGAATCACATGCCGGGCGGCTGATGAAACGAGCCGAAGTAATTTGATTGCCTATCCAATCTCAGAGATTAAATCACAGATAGAACTTTTGCTCAATGGCAGCGGCGTACCTTATGTAGGAATCCACGGAGAAGACATTCCGAAAGCTGTTCAGGAGACAAAACAGATTCCAATGGGAGTTTATGTTAAGGAAGTAGAAGCAGATTCGCCGGCAATGCAGTCGGGAATTCAAAGCGGCGATATCATTGTATCTGTTGACGGAGACGAGATTCAGACATTGGCAAGTTACAAAACAAAGATTTTAACTTATAGAACGGATGCAAAAATCCGCATTGGTGTGAAGCGGGCTGGCGCAGACGGGTATGTAGATATTACATATGAAGTGACAGTTGCAAGCAAAGAATAAAGACAGGAAGAGGAAAAACTATGCGCTATATTAATACACTCCATGAAGGAGAAACCATTAGAAATATTTATTTATGTAAATCAAAACGTTCTGCAGAAACACGAAACGGCAAACCATATGATACACTGAATCTGCAGGATAAGACAGGTATGCTGGACGGAAAAATCTGGGATCCGAATTCTCAGGGAGTGGCAGATTATGATGAGATGGACTTCGTAGAAGTATTTGGTGATGTCATCAGTTATAATGGCAACCTTCAGCTGAATATCCGTCAGCTCAGAGTAGCAGAAGAAGGAGAATATAATCCGGCTGATTATATGCCGACAAGCGAGAATAGTGTTGATGTGATGTATAATGAGCTGCTAAGCTATGTAAAGCAGATTGAAAATCCATATCTGCGCCAGGCAGTAGAATATTACTTTGTAAAAGATGAAGCATTTATCAAGAAATTTAAAGCACATTCAGCAGCTAAGAGTATTCATCATGGATTTTCGGGAGGACTGTTGGAACATACACTCAGTATTGTGAAAATGTGTGAATTTTATGTTCATTCCTACAGCATCTTCAATAAAGACCTGTTGTATGCGGCAGCCCTGTATCATGATATCGGTAAGACAAAAGAGCTGTCAGCATTTCCGGAAAATGACTATACAGACGGAGGACAGCTTCTCGGGCATATTGTGATCGGTGTAGAAATGGTAAGCGATGCTGTGCGCAGCATTCCGGGATTTCCGGAGACGCTGGCAAATGAATTAAAACATTGCATTGTGGCTCATCACGGTGAATTGGAATATGGATCACCGAAAAAGCCGGCGCTGGCTGAGGCGTTGGCGCTATATCATGCCGACTGTACCGATGCAAGATTCCAGACATTGAAAGAATTATTTAAAGATAAGCAGACAAATGACTGGCTTGGTTATAACAGATTATTTGAATCGAATTTAAGAAAGACGAGCATTTAAAAAGGAAAAGTAGAAGGAACAAGGCGAAAGGTTTGTTCCTTTTCTGTTACATATGAACAGGAACTAGAAAGAAGCAGGGGAAAATCAATGAATAAAAATGAAATAGTAACAGTTACAATAGAAGACATCGGTGTTGGAGGAGAAGGAATCGGAAAGATTGACGGGTATACACTTTTCGTAAAAGATACAGTCATTGGAGATGTGGTTGAAGTTAAAATTATGAAGGCAAAGAAACATTATGGATATGCAAGATTAATGAAAATTCTTACGCCGTCCCCAAATCGCATTACGCCTCCTTGTCCGGTGGCAAGACAGTGTGGAGGATGCCAGATTCAGGCGATGTCTTATGAAGAACAGCTTCGCTTCAAGCAGAATAAAGTAAAAAACAATCTCATACGTCTGGGAGGATTTGCAGAGGAACGAATTGAAACGATTATGGAGCCTATCTGCGGGATGGAGCATCCGTTTCATTACCGGAATAAAGCTCAGTTCCCGATTGGACAGGATAAAGAGGGAAATCCTGTAGCCGGTTTCTATGCAGGGCGTACGCATCAGATCATTTCTAATCTGGATTGTATGCTTGGGGTAGAAGAAAATGAGAAAATTCTTCAGATTCTTCTGGCATTTATGAAGAAATATCACTTGTCTGCATATGATGAGCAAACGCAGCGAGGTCTATTTCGTCATGTACTCATTCGCTATGGATTTACAACAAAAGAAATCATGGTCTGCTTTGTTGTTAATGGAAACAGGATTCCCCATGAAGAAGAACTTGTCGCAGAACTTATGACCATTTCCGGAATGACAAGCATTAGTCTCAGCGTGAACCGGGAAAATACAAATGTCATTATGGGAAAAGAGATACGGGTGCTGGCAGGACAGGCGTATATCACAGATTATATCGGCAATGTAAAATACCAGATTTCTCCGCTTTCTTTTTATCAGGTCAATCCGGTTCAGACAGAAAAATTATATGGTTATGCACTGGAATATGCGGGCTTGAGCGGAGGCGAGACAGTGTGGGATCTCTATTGTGGAATCGGAACAATCTCACTCTTCCTTGCACAGAAGGCAAAACAGGTATATGGCGTTGAGATTGTCCCGCAGGCTGTAGAGGATGCCAGAAAAAATGCCAAACTTAACGAGATGGGAAATGCGGAATTCTATGTGGGTAAAGCAGAAGAAGTGCTTCCGGAATACTATGCATCTTACGAAAGAGAGCATAAGGGCGAGACAGCACACGCCGATGTGATCGTAGTCGATCCGCCGCGGAAAGGCTGTGAAGAGTCGCTGCTTCGAACGATGGTTGATATGAAGCCGGAACGGATTGTGTATGTGAGCTGTGACTCTGCGACATTGGCAAGGGATCTGAAGTATCTGTGCGGGGAAGGATATCAGCTGGAGAAAGTGCAGGCGGTAGATATGTTTCCAATGACAGTGCACGTCGAGTGCGTAGTCTTGATGTCAAAAGTACAGAACTGAATACCGAAAAAGGCTTGAAAATAAGGCATTTCCGTGCAAATGGCATATTGTTTTGATGGCTGTGAAACGGAAGATTTAACACTCGGCTTATGGCGAAAATGATAGGTTGAGTTGACAGGTTGAAAATAGGCAAAGTCGAGTGGACAAGATGATTTTGCCTATTGTTGAGTTGATAGAATGGTTAATTGCACGGCAAGGAGGAATAGAGTTGATTAATTTAGGAAAACTGAAAGAAATAAAAGATTTGCGAAAGGTATGGCCGCATGAGGCATTAGACTTCACTCCTTGGCTTGCGGAAGAGGATAATCTTACCCTGTTGGCAGATGCTGTTGGATTAGAGATAACCGTTGATGAGACGGAGTCCAGTGTTGGTGACTTCAATGTGGATATCTACGCAACTGAAACCGGAACGGACAGAAAAATCATCATCGAGAATCAGCTTGAGGATACGAACCATGACCACCTGGGCAAGCTGATTACATATGCATCCGGGAAATCTGCTGATATCGTAATTTGGGTTGTAAAGAGAGCAAGAGAAGAACATCGCTCTGCAATTGAGTGGCTCAATAATCACACCGATGAGAATATTGCTTTCTTCCTTGTAGAAATCAAACTCTACCAAATCGGCAGTTCTGACATTGCCGTTAAATTTGAAGTGGTAGAAAAGCCAAATGACTGGACAAAGGAAATCAAGCGTAACACCAGTAATTCCCCTACGCTGCAAGCGAGATATGATTATTGGGTTGCCTTCAATGATTATGCATTCCAAAACCATGCATTTGCAAAGCAGTTCAATAAGAGAAAGGCAAGCACAGACCATTGGATGACTATGAGCGTAGGCTCCTCTGCTTGTCATATCAGCATCAATCAGATTCGCAAGGATAACCAGATTGTTGTAGAGTGGTATATTTCCGATGATAAAGAACTGTTCCATAAGTTTCATTCCCATAAGACGGAAATTGAAACGGATATGGATATGAAACTTGACTGGAGAGAATTGCCGGACAAGAAAGCCAGCAGAATCCTTATATCCCATCCGGCAGATTTTGATAATAAGGATAAGTGGTCTGAACAGTTCGATTGGGCGATGGACGTTGCCTTGAAGATGAAAAACGCCTTCAAGAAATACTTATAAACAAGTGAATACTGAGACAGTTTGAAAGTATAACATTCCGAGGGTTAGAGGTATTCTTCTGGCTCTCGGCTTTTTTATTATGGTGTCTTTGTTTAAAACATCACCAAACATCAAGAAACATCACATAATATATTGAAAACAAGTAAAAACGGTGATATAATTCTTTAGTGAAGTATCATATTTTGAGCAGACAAAAAGGGGCTGTCGGTTAATACCGATTTTTAGCTTCTAAATCTTAAAATAAGAATCTCCTGTAGAAATCAGTGTTTTTATACCTGATTTTCTACAGGAGATTCTTATTTTTT
>NZ_QRVX01000033.1:0-25837 GCF_003458885.1 Coprococcus sp. AF21-14LB
AAAGGTGTGTTACTTGTTAAGTTGATTGAACCGCCGTATACGGAACCGTACGTACGGTGGTGTGAGAGGACGAAATTTCTCATAAACGAGAAATTTCTCCTACTCGATTAATTTATTAATATTAATTTTACAAGGTTCCGTTAGTTCTTTGGTGCAAAAAGAAATTGCATATAACGAATGAATGTGTATACTACAAATATTACAGCGATGATCGTTTCGATCAAAACTACATATTGAAGAAATGGCATAGGCTGCTTCATATTTGCGAGACATGCCATTGTCTGCTTGGTAGCAATTGCACTGATAACAAATGGGAAAGTAAATGCTGCAAAGCTTGGATAGAATTTTAATTTTAAATATCCGATTGCTTTGATGAGAGCAAACACATAAAGAATCGATGCAAGTACAAGCAGTGTCAATAAAAATCCTTTGGATTTTGGTGTAACAGACTGTACATATCCTGCAACACAAAGACTTGTAGGTGCTGCGTAGATGCAGATTAAAGGTTGTGCCGGCTCTGGGATTTGCTTGAATTTGATGTAACGGATTGTTACAAGCACTAACAGCAGCAGTAATGTCGCAAATCCAAACCAAAAGGCTGCTGTTCCGATGGAAAGGGCTTCAAATGCAGGTGCAGTTACAGCTGCGACTACAATTCCAACATATACGATAAAATAACTTGCAAATACCTTTGGCATCTGTAATTTAACAATAAATTTTATTGTAAAGTAAATGATTAGAACAAGATGCAGTGCAATTGCAAACAGCCAAATGTATTTTGCGATTGCGCCAATCCATGGTTTTACATAAGTACTAAGAAGCATAAGCGCCATCGGGAATGTCGCGCTAACGCTTGCCATAATCGGATTCTGCAAATCCTCTTTGATCATCTTAGGGAACAAAACGAGCTTCAATAAAATTAGAACAAGCAACAATGCTGCTATTATTCCACAGGCATATCGAATACCTTCTCCGTAGCTTTGCAATAAATTGCCAAGCGCAGCCAACCCAAGCATAACACCGCAAAGCGGTACTGGAACTTTTTGTATTATTTTTTTCATGTTGATTCTATCCTCGTATTTAGATTTCTGCTATTGCGCGTCTAGGAGCCGGCTCATCAATTTCATCCAGATTTTTAATGCCTAGCTCACGACAGACAATCTGTGCAACCTTCCAAGCACAAAGACCTGTAAAGAAGATACATTGCTCTTTATGTTCTCCGCGTCCTTTGTCAAATTCTTTCGTAAGGATACGGCAGCAGATAGCATTTTTGGTATTTGCGACTTTAAACCAGTCATGAAGTTCTTTGGTAAGTTCCATACATTTTACACTCTTAGGATTGGTAGGTCCATCCTGTTCTGTACGGCCAAAAAATAATCCTAAGGCAAGGATACCACCGTTGAATGCACCGCATACACAGCCGGCCTTTCCGGCGCCAACTGCCATACCGGAAGCCATTGCAATGACTTCTTCTGGAACGTCTAACTGGAATTCGTCACGAATGGCACTTACCAGTGCTTCGCAACAATAATATCCATCTTTGAATTTTTTCTCTGCTACTTGCTGTACGGCTCTTGGACTGATTTCTGTTACTCCGATTTTCATGTTTATTTCCTCCTACTAAATAAAATTGATATAACCATATTAACATAAATAAACGAAAAAGACTCATTGTGTTTTATAATGAACATATTGAAAAAAACTATATCTGTATAATTTCTACAGAAAATCAACCAAAATCTTGATGCAAAATCAACTTGATAATGTTAAAATCAATGTGAGTTTCTAGGGAAAGAGGAAATGAGAAATGAATCTAAGAACAATTTATGAGATTTTTTATCCGGGGAAAAGCACTCAATATCCTTTCGCATGGAAAGAAATACCGAAATATCGTTCCAAAAAAGAATTTTATGAAGAGATATTCCCAATGGAGCTTCGTTGGCTCAATATAAAACTCTGGAATGATAAGGCAAGAAGAAGCAGGTTTTTTACAGACAGCACGGTAGAGAAAAATTATGTTTCGGCATTAAAAGAATTTCTTATTCAAAATCCAATGGTAATTTCGCGCATGGAGAGTAAATGCTATCTTATGATAAAAGATGATTTGTTTCCTCCAACCATCAATCAGATTTTTTTTCAACTTGCCGAGCAGGAGCAAATAACTTTTTCTTCTGCGATAAAGCAATATTTGATGAATAAAGAAGGAACGGTTCTAAAAAATAGTTTTGAAAATGTGATTATCTTTTTGATTCTTTATGCCATATTTCCTTCTGAAATCAATCAACTATATATGCCTTATTTATATAGAAAGGGAAATGCAATTTCATATAATACAGAAGAAAAGGAACGAGATGACCGTTCCCTGTTTCAATATGAATTTCCACCGGATATGAGTGTACATAATCCGGGCGAATGGATTACGCATACATGGGTTATAAAAAATGTCGGAAAAATATCATGGAAGCACCGCCGGCTCGAATGTGTTTCCCCGCCGGACTGGCTGAATAAAGAGAGCAGAAGCATTGAAATAGCAGAGGTGGTTCATCCTGGCGATACCGTGTCATTTACAGTACATTTTTCTGTTCCGGATATTCCCGGGCACTATACTTTGTGCTGGAAAATGAAAAATGATATAGATGAACTTGTTTTTTGCGATAAATTAGGGCTTGGATTGCATTTTACAGTAATAGAAGAATGTATTGAAGATTTGGCAGAAGAAGGAAATAATTATCAGATTTTAGAAGAAAGGCCTGCGATTCCAACTACTTTGAGTGCCGGGAATCTGTATAAGCATAGTTGGAGGATTGAAAATACGGGAACAATTGTATGGGAAAATTATTACTGCGAATGTATCAATGGTGATGTCTTTGGATATGCCAAAAATGAATTGCGGATTTCGATGAAAAAGAAAATAGAACCGGGGGAGCGGGTTGTTATGCAGATAGAGTTTGTTACGCCTCCGGTAGAAGGGCTCTATAAGTTAATATGGAGAATTATGAATCGCAATGGGAAGCCGGTATTTGCAAAAGGAAGACAACTGGAAGTGACATTGAATTTAATATAAAATTTATTAAAAAAAGAGTGCAGCAAGCCAATAGAATCTTACCAATAAAGATACGGAAGAGAAGGGAACATATTACAGAAAATGTTCCCTTTTCCTGTACTACAGCTATTTCAAATCTTGTTTTTTAAAGATGGCTATTCCAATCTTACAAAAGAATACCAGTTCTAATAGATTAAAAATGCAGAATTCAAAATGGTATGGAACCTTTTTTAAGAGCAAAGAATTTGCAGCTTTTTCGCTTGTTTCTTCTAGTAACATAAAAGGTTCGTATTTCACCTGTGCGAATGGGGAAATTAAGAGCTGTAAATTTGCCGCAGTTCTTTTAAAACCATGAATATATAATGGATTTTTTTCTGTTTCGTGTGTAACAGGATCTGTCCAAGTTTTATCCTGACATAAGCTGGAAACCGTATTTCCTCCGAAAGATAACATGGCTAAAGTAAGTAACAGGACAATTGCCAGGCTGATTAATTGCTTATGTGCAATCATGACAAGCATTGTAAATAGGGAGGAAATGGTTATAATACAGATCAGGTTTATGAACATATTTATGATAAAAGCTGTATATGTTACACGATTACTAAATTCCAACTGTTTTATCAAGGAACAGATAAAGATAATGATGATATCTGCGATAAATAAAAATGAAGAACAGATTGCACTTGTCACAACTTCCGTAAGATAAATCTGTTTTCTGGAATATCCGGCAGCTATCTTATTATTGATTGTGCGCACTTCAAAATCATGGCTAATATGCAGTGAAATAAATATCGCAATCATAATGCAGAGTAAGCCGGAATGTTCAAATAAAAAAGATGTTGTGTATATGGCGAATCCATAAGAAGAACTTATGATTGCATATACGTTTATGCAGATTTCTGTAATGACGCTGATCCATAAAACAGGTGACAGGAAAGCGCGTTTCAGTTCCATCGACAGTAGTTTTTTCATTGTAAATCCCCCTTTTGTTATGACAAAATATTTTTAAAGTAAAATGTTTCCAAATCCTCATCCGCTATATCTGAGGAAGAAAATTCACGAATAAGTTTGCCATTTTTTAAAAATCCATAGTCAGTCGCAACTTTTTGCAATTCTCCCAGGATATGGCTTGAAATCAGGATAGTCACATCAAATTTGTGATTCAATTCCAAAATAACATTCCGGATATCTTTGATTCCCTCTGGATCGAGTCCATTGAGTGGTTCGTCCAAAATTAAAAAATCAGGCATTTCAACAAGGGCCATTGCCAAAGCCAATCTTTGTTTCATTCCCAGCGAATAATTCATAACTAATTTTCTCGAATCCTTTAAATGGACTAATGACAGAAGTCTGGCGCTCCTTTTCTTTCGTTCTTTTCCGGAATATCCGGTAATTTTCAATTGATATTCTAAGTTGCCGCGAGCGCTTAGCGTAGGATAGAGGGCAGGAGACTCTATGATCGTTCCTATTTTGAGATTCTTTGGTTTCAAAACAGTTCCCGATGTTTGTGTTTGAAGTTCTGATAGAATTCTCATTAAAGTTGTTTTACCGGCTCCATTATTTCCGATTAATCCGTAGATAGATCCTTTTGGAATATGAAGCGAAACATGGTTTAAAGCAGTTGTTTCTTTGTATTGCTTGCAAAGAGCATCCGTTTTGATAATATACGTCATAACATTCATCCTTTCTTATGTTGGCAGCGCAATTGCCTTTTGTTACTGAAAGCATATCGAATTATGCTCAAATAGGAAAGCTTTTGAACCTTTACAAGGGTATTTGGGAACGATAAGATTACTTTACATCGATGTAAAGTAATAGTTCCTTGTGCGAAACAGAGATTGTGGTATATACTTGAGGTAAGATTTTGTACAAAAATCAGAAGAGGGGATGTAAATGACAGTTGCAGAAATGATAAAACAAACCAGAGCAGAATCGAATATGACACAGGAAGAATATGGATTAAAATTTGGTGTGTCACGCCAGACGGTTTCCAGTTGGGAAAATGAAAGAAGTTTACCGGATCTTCAAATGCTGATTGATATTTGTAATACCTATCATATTTCTTTAGACAAATTGTTAAATGAAGATAAAGAGTTTGTTGAAAAAATCGATTTTTACAGTAAATATAAAAAGGCACTTAAAATATTTGGAATGTTTCTGGTTGTATGTTTTTTAATATTTGGTGCGATTTTTATCAATTGGAAGATCACAGAAGGAAACATGAATCAGGCGTTTGAAAACAATATGAAACGGTTAGGATTTGTGAAAGAAAAACAAATTTACGTGTTAGAGAAAGATGATATATCCTATCACTTGCCAAATCAAAAACTGCCATTTTTGAAAAAGGATTTCTATGTAAAAAATAGTTATGCAGATTTTATCATTAACGATACAGAGATTAGCATTTCCATTTATGACGGAAGCGAATTTAATATGCAGTTGAATCATTATCGCGGCATAGAAGGTATGATTGACAAAGAGGGCGAGTTTTTAGTAGAAGAAAATTCACTGAATGAGAAGGAAAAAATCTTCTATGAGGAGAATAAAGAAATAATAGAACGGACAATGCGAGAATTATTATCGATTCACATGAGCGTTTATTCTAAATAACGGAGTGTGCAAGATGTTTTTAGGAGACAATAAATAGAGAGGAAAGACAGGATAACATAAGGAGGCAGCGCTATGAAATTTATGATCGAACATTTATCTAAAAAATTCGAGAAAAAAGAAGTTCTCAGAGATATTGATTTTTCCTTTGAAGAGGGAAAAATCTACGGACTATTGGGAAGAAACGGAGCCGGTAAAACAACACTGTTCAACTGTTTGAACCGTGATATCAAGGCAGACGGCGTAAAGTTTTATCTGGAAAAGGACGGTTCCCGCAATGAGGTGGCAGCGGATGATATTGGCTATGTGCTTTCTACGCCTAATGTACCGGAATTTCTTACCGGCAGAGAATTTTTGAAGTTTTTTATGGATATCAATGAAAAATTTATTCAGAATCCAAAGCGTCTCGATGAGTATTTTTCCTATATAAGTATTGCCGAAGAAGACCGAGATAAGCTTTTGAAGGATTATTCCCACGGTATGAAAAACAAGATGCAAATGCTGATCAATATCATTGCGCAGCCAAATATCTTACTCTTAGATGAGCCGCTGACTTCTCTGGATGTAGTCGTAGCGGAAGAGATGAAGCAGCTCCTTCGTTCTATTAAGGAAGGGCATATTATTATTTTCTCAACACATATTATGGATCTGGCATTGGATCTTTGTGATGAGATCGTACTGCTTAGTCACGGGGAACTGGAAGTTGTGGAAAAATCAAATTTGGACAGCAAGGAGTTCAAAGATAAGATTATTGCTGCATTGCGGGAGGAAAATCATGAATAAAACACTTAAAATCTCTTTTTCCTTAAAAAATACATACCGCGTCAATACCATTTTGTTTTCACTCAAGCAGATACCGATTTTGAAAAAACTGTTACCGGCAACACTGTATAAAGTAAAAGGGCTGAAAGTGTTTGCGAATATCGTATCTGTGCTGTGGGAAATTATTTCCGTATTTTTCGGAAAGCTGCTGTATTTGTTTCTCATGGTAAGCGGTCCGGTAGTTCTGTATGATAAGCTGCCGACAGCGCAAGTATTTTTGCACATTTTACTTTTTCTTACGATAATCGGGGGCTTTGCAAATACGAATCTTTTTAATCCATCACAGGATAAGTATTATGCAATGATTCTAATGCGGATGGACGCCAGAGAATACACACTGGTCAACTATATTTATGCACTGCTCAAAGTAGTTATCGGTTTTCTTCCTTTTGTCATCCTGTTTGGAAGAGACATTGAGATACCGATATGGATCTGCATACTTCTGCCTTTTGCCATTGTCGGTATGAAGCTTTGCTTTTCCGGTGTGATCCTTTGGATGGATGAAAAGAAGGACAGGAACTATAATGAAAATAAATTGAACAAATATCAATGGGGAGCAATCGGTCTCCTTCTGATTGCTGCATATGGTCTGCCGGCAGTTGGTGTTGTACTTCCGAATGCGATTTCCCTCTTGCTCTTTTTCATGTGTATTCCGCTTGGAGGATTTGGCCTGTGGAAGGTGCTGACTTTTCAGGACTATCGTGCAGTTAATCAGGAACTGCTTCGTTGGCTTAACAACCAGATGGATGCGCCTGCCCAGATAATAAAGGAAGCGAATGAAAAGAATATTTCGGCAGATGTTGCGATTACAAGTAATCGCAAAGGATTTGAATATCTCAATGAATTATTTATTAAGCGCCACAAGAAAATTCTTTGGAATTCCACCAAAAAGATTTCGTATATCTGTTTGTTTCTTGTTGCAGGAGTTCAGGTACTTTTGTATATAAGACCGGAAGTAAAGGAAAATCTCAACGAGATGATTATGACCTGGCTTCCGTATTTTGCCTTTATTATGTATGTCATCAATCGTGGAACAAATTTTACCCAGGCACTATTTATGAACTGCGATCACAGCCTGTTGACGTACTCATTTTTTAAGCAGCCGAACTTTGTTCTTCGACTGTTTCAGATTCGACTGCGTGAGATTATAAAAATCAATGCAGTTCCTGCTGCCGTTATCGGAGGAGGTCTGGCGTTGACGCTTTACACAAGCGGCGGAACCGATAATCCTCTTAATTACATCATATTGATTGTTTCTATACTTTGCATGAGTATGTTTTTCTCCGTACACTACCTGACGGCATATTATCTGCTCCAGCCATTTAATGCCGGAACAGAGATAAAGAGTGGAACGTATCGTATTGTTTTGACAGCGACTTATTTAATTTGTTTCTTTTTGATGCAGCAGCGTATGCCGATACTGATTTTCGGAATCATGACCATTGTGTTCTGTGTACTTTATTGCATCGTGGCAAGTGTCCTCATTTACCGGTTCGCACCAAAAACTTTCAAAATCCGTACATAAAATTTTCCTGATGTTACAGTTCTACTGCCGGTAGGTTTACATTATTTACCCATGAGCATAAAATGTGAGCAGGACAGGAGGTAAAATGAATGTATCAACTTGATAATGAAAAATTCGGAAAATTTCTTTGTGAGTTAAGAAAAGAAAAAAGTTTCACACAAAAACAACTTGCTGAAAAACTCTTTGTTTCAGACAAGACTGTAAGCAAATGGGAACGAGGCGCAAGCATACCTAATGTTGTGCTTTTAATACCGATTGCGGAAGTACTGGGAGTCACAGTAACAGAACTTTTAAAAGGAGAACGAATCGACACAAAAAAAGATATGGATGCAGGAGAAGTAGAACATCTTGTCGTTAGTTCTTTGGATCTATCGGTACGAGATATGATAAAACGCCGTAAAAGAATTTGGATAATTTCTTATCTAATTTGTCTTTTGATTGTTTTGGCAGAATTTATTTTATTTACGCTATCAAGTATGACTTCCGAACTGCTGCGTGACAGTTTGATTACGTCCGGTGTTATGCTGATATTTGCAGCGTGGCTTTGTTTTTTTGCAAAAGAATTGCCGGCATATTATGATGGGAATAAAATCAATTTCGTTTCACAGGGAATCTTCCGGATTCATATGGCCGGTTTATCATTTAATAATGCAAACTGGATTCATGTATTAAATGTATTCAGAGTAGTTTCGCTAGGTGTGGCAATATTGACTCCCGCCTTCTGTTACGCCTGTTTTCTAATTGGCGGTAAGGCATTATGGATTGAGTTAAGAACCTACGCAGTCTGGGTTACTGTTTTCATGACATTGGCAATAACTTATTATGTCGGGAAAAAATATGAATAAAAGTATTTTTAAATTGTTTATTTATAGTCTTTTATATGGCATATTGAAAATATGACAGAAGGAGGCACTATATGACAGATAGAATACTTGTAGTAGATGATGATAAAAAAATAGTGAAGATGATAAAAGATTTTCTTGAAATGGAGCAGTATCAGTCATAACTGCTTATGACGGAGAAACAGCAATTCGGCAAACACAACAGAATCCAGACTTGATTTTACTGGATATTAACATGCCGGGAATGAATGGGCTAGAAGTCTGCAGAACAATAAGAGATATGCTGGATTGTCCGATTATCTTTTTAACGGCGCGAATTGAAGAACGGGATAAAATTATCGGATTGCGTACAGGTGGTGATGATTATATTGTAAAGCCTGTTTCTTTGGAGGAATTGTTGGCACGGATAGAGGCTCATCTTCGCAGAGAAAAGCGAAAAAGTGCGAAAAGAACATTTCGGTTTGATGGTGGGTTATGCATCGACTATAGCAGCCGCCAGATCCTGTGTAATCATCAAGAGATTCTTATGACAAAATCTGAATTTGATATTATTGAGTTATTATCAAGTTATCCGGGGCAGATATTCGACCGTGAGCAAATCTATGAAAAATTGTGGGGGCTGGAACGAACCGGAGATAATAAGATTGTTACGGAATTGATTCGACGGATTAGGAATAAATTAAAGGATGTTACTAAACAAGAATATATAGAAACTGTCTGGGGGTGTGGGTATAAATGGACCTTACAAAACAAAAATCAATAAAAGCATCCTTATTTTTCCATTTGGTGATTGCCTTAATGATATCTTTATTGTTTTCAGCTTTACTACAGGACTTTGCGTATGAGGCAAAACAGCAGATATGGTTGAATTATATAGAGGATAAGCAACAACTGTATGAGTTTCAAAATGCATATTCTGAAAAGTTCGGAGAGTTACCACCTATTCCAAGCGTAAATAAGAGCATCCTTTCAACAACAGATAAATGGTTTGTAGAAATGTTAGACTGGATTCAGACGTGGAGTATGTTTTTCATTTCTTCTCTTTGTGTATTTTTTGCTTTGAACAGATTTTATCGGCATAGACTGAAAAATCCGCTGGAGATTTTGCAAAATGGCGCAGAAAAAATAGGGAGGCAGGAGTTGGATTTCTATGTTGCGTATGAGCAGGACGATGAGATGGGACAGCTGTGTGATGCTTTTGAACAGATGCGTCTGCAGCTTAAAGATAATAATCAGATGATGTGGAAGATGCTGGAAGAACAAAAACAGATGAGAGCAGCATTTTCTCATGATTTACGGACGCCGTTATCTGTATTAAAAGGTTATGTGGAGTATTTGAACCGATATTATCCGGATGGACGTCTTTCCAAAGAGAAAGTGATAGAGACTCTGAGAGAATTGGACGAACAGACACAGAGGATTGAGAATTTTGCGGATACAATGAAAGACATCAATCGGCTGGATGAACGGAAAGTAAATCGGAAATTGATGAATAAAGCCAGCGTTCTTAAAAAATCGGAAGAGGTACTTCATACGTTGGCAGAAAAATATGGAAAGACATATTCCATTCAGGAAACAATACAACAAAAAGAAATACAGCTTGACATTGATATATACATGGAAATTTTGGAAAATATTACTGCAAATGCCATGCGCTACGCTAAAAAAGAAATTCGATTGGAACTTGTAGATATAGAATCCTGGCTATACATGAATGTTTATGATGATGGCACAGGTTTTTCAACAGAAGCCTTGAAATCTGCGCGAAAACCTTTTTATCATGAGTTGAATGAAAATGAGGAAGACCATTATGGTATGGGATTGTATCTTTGCGATAACTTATGCAAAAAACACGGTGGAAAATTAAGTATTGGAAATCAAGGAACCGGTGGTGCGGCAGTAAAAGCGCAATTGAAAATAAAATAGCTAGGATCATCAATAGATGACAAGATTCGGAAAATTCCGGATCTTGTTTTTTTGTAGTCATTTGTAAGATATGGTAAAAGCAGAAAGAAGGAGGCGAATAAAATGAATGGCAAATTAATAAAAAAAGAGATTGGTTTTTTGTTGAGAAACCCATTAGTTTATCTTGGGGTGTTGTTAATGACAGTCATTGTATTCTGGAGAGTCAGCCCGTATTGGAGTTTTTATGATAATCTCCAAGAAGCCGGAACGGAAGTTATGTATTCAGATGGCGGCGATGTGATTGATGGGTATATCCCAACTTCAAAGGAAGAAATATACCGGACTGCATTAGAAAAGTTGCAGAAATACCTAGTTACAGACTATAACTGGACGAATGAAGAAGCCAAATCGGAAATTGAGAAAGTAAAGAAGTGGAGTATACCGGAAATTGCGACATATTTTAAAGAAGAACATGGAATTGCAGGTGTGAGAAGTACCTTTGCGGAGAGAACATATCACTCTGCTACAAAAGAAGAAATGGATGACTATTTACAGGATACTTTTGGAAAAAATGGAAATAAGACTTATACAAAAGAAGTTTCTTATAAGTATGCAGATTATCTCGGGATCAGCTCCATTTTGTTTGCGGCGCTGATATTTGTATTACTATTATATCGGGATATGAAAAAAGATATTTATGCATTAATTCACGCCAAACCATTATCTGCCATGAAATTTCTTGGTGGGAAATTTGCAGCAGGAATTAGTGTCGTGTTTGGGGCAACCATACCGCTGACTTTAATGATGAATCTGTTGACGATAAAAGCGGGAACAGCGTATGGGCTGAGTGTTCGGTTTACTGATTTTTGGCTTACCATACTGATGTTCCATATTCCAAGTATTCTGGCAACCGGAAGTTTGATGATTCTGATTTCTCTTTTGTTTTGTAATACGGTACCTGCAATACCGGCGATACTTTTGTATTATTTATACTGCAATATGGGTTCTTATGATTCGACTCTTGGGATATTGTATGGATATCACTATCGGGCAAAATCATTGTCGCTGTTTACACGGTTTCCATCGGCATTCGGATTAAATGAATTTCCGGAAAACGGCATAATCAATCTATGTTTTTTGATTCTATTAACGCTTTTCGCATTAATTGGAAGTATAA
Source organism: Coprococcus sp. AF21-14LB (assembly GCF_003458885.1). Taxonomy (NCBI): domain Bacteria; kingdom Bacillati; phylum Bacillota; class Clostridia; order Lachnospirales; family Lachnospiraceae; genus Coprococcus; species Coprococcus sp. AF21-14LB. The sequence goes on from NZ_QRVX01000033.1 coordinate 11,922, forward strand.
AACTGTGGGAAAGAAGGCGGTCTGTATGAAATATGAAATAAAAATCACGTTACCGGTATATAAAATTGTCTATTCGTTTTTGTTTGCGACAATTATTGTACTGGTAAGACCAATTCAGTCAACCACAGAAATTATTGTGACATTAGAAACCTACATGGCATTACTTTCCGGAATATTTCTTGCAGATACTTATTATCAGGAATTTACAGGTGGTCGCATCGCCTGTTATTACCGCTATGGAATACGAAAGAAAATAGCATCTGTCATGAAAAGAAATGTGATCGCGATAAGCTATCTGCTTGTATTGACAACATTAACATACTGGGGATTTATACTCTGGTATCACCCGATTCATATATCCGCCGCTTCGGAGCTGCGCCTATATGGCAATGCAATTACGGCATCTCTGGCAAGTATTATTTTTATGAGCAGTTTTGGATTTACGCTAACAAATTTAGCGCAGAATATGGGAGCTGGCATTAGTGGAACATTGATTTTGTGGATGATTATGACCTCTTCGGTTATAAAATATCTTCCGAAGTGTTTTCAATTATTTTTATTTAACAGTGCTGTGACAAAAGATGGAACACTGATCCCATATTATCCGAGCAGAGGATTATATGCAGCAGTTGGTATTGTACTATTCGGGATTAATGTGTTTTTAATCCAAAGGCAACCGAAACAAAAAAAGAAAGGATGGAAAAAGCATGGGAATTGAAATAAGAAATCTAGTTATGGAATATAAAAAAGGCATTAAAAGTTTAAATCACATAAACCTGTCTATTGAACATGGTATTTATGGATTATTAGGAGAAAATGGAGCGGGCAAAACGACATTAATGAAAATTCTCGTAACATTGCTTACGCCTACAGAAGGAGAAGTGAAAATTAATGGATTACAATTGGAAAAAAAGAATTATGAAGCAATCAAAAAGCAGATTGGTTATTTGCCGCAGGAATTAGGATTATATCCAAACATGACTGTTCGGGAATCTCTGGAATATGTGGGAATCATGTGCGGGATGGAGAAAAAGGCTTATACCAGGCAGATTGATTTTTATCTGGAAAAAACAGGATTATTGGAACATCAGCAGAAAAAGAATAAACAGTTATCAGGTGGAATGAAACGCCGGGTTGGTTTGGTACAGGCATTGCTGCATGAACCGAATATTCTGATCGTTGATGAACCGACAACCGGACTGGATCCAGAGGAGAGGATTCGCATTCGTAATCTTTTGGTTGATTTTGCAGCGAATAAGATCGTATTGTTTTCTACTCATGTAACAGAAGATTTAGCAGCCACCTGCGAGCAACTCTGCATTATGAGAAAAGGCGAGATTGCTTATAATGGTACGATTAGCGAACTGATTGAAAATACGCAAAACCATGTTTTTTGTTGTACCCTTCTCAATGAACAAGAATTCTCTCTGTTTCAGCAAAAATATAAGGTGGCATCAAAAATTTATAAGGCGAAGGAAATTGAGGTACGTTTTGTATGTGACAGGATTCCGGGGATTCCATGTAATTTATGTGAGCCAACATTGGAGGACGCCTATATATACAGTTTGTACGTAAAAGATGATCAAAAGCACTTTTAATGATGGGCAAAGTTAGGTATAGGTTTTTGTTTAGATTTTTGTTATAATATAACCAGCAGAAAAGGAGTGTGAATGACATGATTCAAGAAAAGAAGCGCCTTCCGGTAGGAGTGGAAAATTTCGAGCTGATTATGAATGATAATTATTATTATGTGGATAAGACAGGGCTGATTTCGGAACTGATTCGTAATGGCGGAATGGTAAATCTCTTTACCAGACCAAGACGTTTTGGAAAAACTTTGAATATGAGTATGCTGGAACACTTTTTTTCCATAGAGCGGGATCAGAGTATTTTTAATGGATTAGAAATTTCAAAAGATACAAAACTATGTGAAGAGTATATGGGGAAATATCCGGTTATTTCAATTTCCCTGAAAGGAATCAATGCCGCTGCTTATGAGACAGCATTTGATTTTGCGGTTCAGATTATGCAAAGAACAGCGGAAGAATTCCAATTTCTATCAGATAGTGAATACCTAAGTGAACATGATAAATCGGTATATAGAGAACTTCTGGACAGCAATATGAGCGAAACTGTATTTTGCGGTGGATTGAAAATATTGTCAAAATTATTAGAGAAGCATTATAGACTAAAGGTAATTCTTCTGATTGATGAGTATGATGTTCCATTGGCAAAAGCATTTGAAAACGGGTATTATGATCGGATGATCTTTTTAATCCGTAGTTTATTGGAACAGGCATTGAAAACGAACGACAGCCTGAAATTTGCAATAATGACCGGATGCATGCGTATTTCAAAAGAAAGTATCTTTACAGGGCTTAATAACCTGAAAGTATTGTCCATTACAGATGAACGGTATGATGAATATTTTGGCTTTACAGATGCGGAAGTAAAAGAAATGCTGAAGTATTATGAAATTGAAGATCATTATGAGGAAATCAAAAACTGGTATGACGGGTATCAGTTTGGCGACATGGAAGTGTATTGCCCATGGGATGTCTTGAATTACTGTGATAAAGTAAAAGATCATGTAGATTCTTTTCCGGAAAATTATTGGATCAATACCAGCAGTAATGATGCCGTCAGGAAATTTATTCAAATGTCCGACAATTTTAAAACCAAGCGTGAGATTGAAAAACTGCTTGCCGGCGGGGAAATCACAAAAGAGATTCATCAGGAGTTGACTTACCCGGAGATGTATCAGTCTTTGGAGAACGTCTGGAGTCTTTTATTTATGACGGGATATTTAACGCAGCGTGGAAGGCTCGATGCAAAACACTATAAACTTGCGATACCGAATCTGGAAATCCGGGATATTTTTCAGACACAGATTATGGAATACTTTAAAGAGCGTGTGAAAAAAGACGGCGACACGTTAAGCCGATTCTGTGATGCCCTGAAAAGCGGCGAGGAAACGAAGGTAGAAGAGATTTTTGAAAGCTACCTGAAAAAGACTATCAGTATTCGGGATACGTTTGTGAGAAAAGCAAGTAAGGAGAACTTTTATCATGGGATACTGCTTGGAATCTTGGGCGTAAAGGAAGAATGGTACGTATCGTCCAATCAGGAAAGCGGCGAAGGATACAGCGATATTCTCGTTGAAACCGAAAACAGTGAAACGGTTATCCTTATCGAAGTCAAGTACGCCAATGACGGAAATCTTGATCAGGCTTGTGAACGGGCATTACAACAGATAGAGGAAAAGAAGTATGATGAAGAACTTCAGGAAAACGGAGTAGATAAAATTTTGAAATATGGAATTGCTTGTTATATGAAGCGGTGTAAAGTAAAACTGGCAGATTCATGATACGTCCAAAAACAATCAGGTGATAAAAAACGGATGGGAAATCGTCCGATAAACGGATAGAATATATGAATCCAAATCATGTTTCAGTAGTTGATTTCGTGGCTGCTTTGACATTGAGAAGGGAATAAATATGAGGAAAAAAAGAAAAATTCTGATTGTGTTGATAGTTGGATTTACTCTTGCAATGGCATCTTTATTCTATTTTAGAGATAAACAGATGATTCGTTCTAATGACAATCCTGAAATAAGATCAATTAGCATTGACTATAAAAAGAACGGTATATATGGTACATTAGATTTATCAAATAATGAAATATCCAAAGATTTGAATGATCGTCTTGTATTTATATTTAATAATGTAAAAATAAGAAATAAACTTTTACCTGCAATAAAATCGCATACCGTTTTAGAGGGTGATACTCACATCACCGTTAAAGTGGATTTAGATAATTCATCGCTATTTGTCAATTTACACAATGATTCACAATTTTCTTCTGCACAGCTTAATGACAAGTATTATCATATTGTTAACTCTGAAAGGGTATATAAAGAAGTCTATAGTCTATTGTTTGATTAGCTAATAATAAGAAGATAGCTATATTGGTTAAACCTTTAAAATGAACTGCTTTTTTGTATTCAAAGTTGAATATGGCCTTCTAAAGCACTTGCTATTTTCACTTTGAAAATGACAGGTGCTTTCGCTTTAGGATGCAAGAAAGCATCGTCTACTCTTTAAGTTGGTGAAGCATAATGTTGGTATTTCCATTGACTACCTTTTAGCGCATTTCTGATAGTAGCTGACATTGTTGTGTATTTTTTGCTAATCAATCTCGTAAATACAACCATTACAAATTTTTTGTCTCGAAAGCAGGAAACTAATTGCATATACAACGGGAAATTTGAAAAAGCAATCGCTTTGTTGACCTAATCAGAACAATGGAATAATAAGTATAGGTTTTTGCGTGGATCTTTGTTATAATATAATCAACAGTGAAGGAGTGTGAATAACATGATTCAAGAAAAAAAACGCCTTCCGGTGGGAGTAGAAAATTTTGAGCAGCTTATTAATGATAACTATTATTATGTGGATAAGACAGAGATGATTTCGGAGCTGCTCCGTAATGGTGGAATGGTAAATCTCTTTACCAGACCAAGACGTTTTGGGAAAACCTTAAATATGAGTATGCTGGAGCACTTTTTTTTCCATAGAGGGAGATAAAAGTATTTTTGAAGGTTTGAAGATATCGAAGGATACAGAGTTGTCTGAAGAATATATGGGCAGGTATCCTGTTATTTTTGTATCATTAAAAGGAATTAACGCTGGATCATATGATACTGCATTTCGATTAATGGTTGAAACAATAAAAAGTGCTGCAAAAAAAGCAAAAATCCTCAAAATAAGCGACAAATTAGATGATGATGAGAAAGATGATTATCGGGCACTCCTTGATAAAGATATGGATGAGGCCACACTTTTTTTGAGTTTAAAAACTTTGTCGGAACTTTTGGAGAAACATTACGCCTCAAAAGTAATTCTTCTGATTGATGAGTATGATGTTCCGTTAGCAAAAGCATTTGAAAATGGATATTATGATCAGATGGTATTTCTGATACGCAATCTGTTGGAACAGGTTTTAAAAACAAACAACAGTCTGAAATTTGCTGTGATGACCGGATGCATGCGAATTTCAAAAGAAAGTATCTTTACGGGACTTAATAACCTGAAAGTATTGTCCATTACAGATGAACGGTATGATGAATATTTTGGCTTTACAGATACGGAAGTAAAAGAAATGCTGAAGTATTATGAAATTGAAGATTATTACGAAGACATCAAAAGCTGGTATGATGGATATCGTTTTGGCAGTACAGAAGTGTATTGTCCCTGGGATGTCTTGAATTACTGTGATAAAGTAAAAGATCATGCAGATTCTTTCCCGGAAAATTATTGGATCAATACCAGCAGTAATGATGCCGTCAGGAAATTTATTCAAATGTCCGACAATTTTAAAACCAAGCGTGAGATTGAAAAACTGCTTGCCGGCAGGGAAATCACAAAAGAGATTCATCAGGAGTTGACTTACCCGGAGATGTATCAGTCTTTGGAGAACGTCTGGAGTCTTTTATTTATGACGGGATATTTAACGCAGCGTGAAAGGCTCGATGCAAAACACTATAAACTTGCGATACCGAATCTGGAAATCCGGGATATTTTTCAGACACAGATCATGGAATACTTTAAAGAGCGTGTGAAAAAAGACGGCGACACGTTAAGCCGATTCTGTGATGCCCTGAAAAGCGGCGAGGAAACGAAGGTAGAAGAGATTTTTGAAAGCTACCTGAAAAAGACCATCAGTATCCGGGATACGTTTGTGAGAAAAGCAAGTAAGGAGAACTTTTATCACGGGATACTGCTTGGGATCTTGGGCGTAAAGGAAGAATGGTACGTATCGTCCAATCAGGAAAGCGGCGAAGGATACAGTGATATCCTCGTTGAAACCGAAAACAGTGAAATGGTTATCCTTATCGAAGTCAAGTACGCCAATGATGGAAATCTTGATCAGGCATGTGAACGGGCACTGCAACAGATAGAGGAAAAGAAATATGATGAAGAACTTCGGGAAAACGGAGTAGATAAAATTTTGAAATATGGAATTGCTTGTTATATGAAACGGTGTAAAGTAAAACTGGCGGATTCATGATACGTCCCAAAACAATCAGGTAATAAAAAAGCGGAACTGTAAGTGCAGACAAAATCTTAGACTTTTTGGACATGAGTTATGATTTGATAGATGGGAAAATATAGTATAAGTGATGCGATGGGTGAAGTGTAGAATGTAATTAGAAAAGCTGTGCATCAGCGGTGGGTTTGACACCTAAAATCTGATATGTTTTCCGAACGCAGGTGTCGGAGGGTGGCAGACAACGGAAAAATCAACCTTGAGAAGGGAATGTTTAGTGCTGCGGCATGGACAGTCCCTTTTCTAAATCTTACAAGATTAAAATTGAAAGAGGAAAAATCAAATGAAATACATATTTTTGCATGGATTGGGACAAGTTCCTTCGGACTGGGAAACTACAATTAAGAGATTAGATTTGGGGTTGGATGTCGGCTGTCCTGATTTATCTGACTGGCTTTCAGGAAAAGAAGCCAGCTATTTTAATTTATATCATGCACTGGAGAGTTATTGTGAACAGCAAGAAGAACCTCTGCATTTATGTGGTCTTTCATTGGGTGGAATCCTTGCTTTGCATTATGCATTAGAACATGCAGAGAAAGTAGCATCTCTGGTATTAATTGGTACGCAATATGTCATGCCGAAGCGGTTATTGAAATTTCAGAATATGATATTTCACCTTATGCCAAACAGGAGTTTTCGCAAAATGGGATTTGGGAAAAATGATTTTATCAGCCTGTCCAAATCATGATGGATTTAGATTTTCAAAAGGATTTAGAAAAAATAAATTGTCGGGTACTTGTGTTATGTGGCGAAAAGGATAAGGCAAATATGTCTGCAGCCATAGAATTAAAACAGCAGATCAATCATGCTGAATTAGAGATTATTCCTCATGCCGGACATGAGATAAATAAAGATAATCCAGTTGAATTAGGAAAGATTCTCAGTAATTTTTATAGATATGCCTCAATTTAGAGAAGAAAAAATTAATTGGTTCTAAATTTTAAGCAAACGGTATAAAGTGATCTTAGTAAGCGATGAGAAGATGTGTGGTGACATGCATTTTCTTTTTGTATTCCAAAAGATTTTTAAGATTTCCAAAAGAAAATCATAAATTTTTCTGACTGCTAATGATAGGGAAAGTGATGAGATCCGGGGATATGAACTTGGAGCAGTAGATTATATTACAAAACCTTTTTCGATCTGTTCTTTACAGAGAAAATATGACTAATATACAATCAAATATTCCTAGCGTTGCTAAACATTAAATCTGAAAAAGCGTATAAATTATGTAGATAAAATTTGAATAAATGGATAGGCAGTCTGGTTGTGAAGCAGGCTGCTTTTTGTACGAAAATTTTTATGGTGTCATGTGCAAAAAAATATATACAAGAAATATCTGATAATATATAATTCTATTATGAATTATTGACAAAGAAAAGGAGTTTGTTTTTGATGAAATATATACGGATTTACACAGAATCAAAGTCAATGAACAATTATTATTATGAGGAGCAGACCGGAGAAATGTTCATTCTTGAGCAAAACAAAGGTGGGAACGGGCTTTCTGTTGGAATCATTGCCGGAATTTCACTTGTGATATATGCGTTTGTAAGGAAAATAGAAAAGCCAATTTCTTTTGATGCAAATCTGTTGTATTGGATTTCTGTGGGGATTGGAGTTGCGTTAGGCGTACTTATTGCTGGATATATGCTAAAACGTGCAAAAAGAAAAATTGAAAAAAATGTAAGAATCTACCCCTGTGGACTAGAAGAAAAGCAGGCAATGGCAAAACAGAATCACAGATATTTTTTTACATACATTTTTCTGATTCTTGTCATGGTTGGGATATGTGCAGTCTCTCATTTCCTAATGATATGGGTTGTCCCATCTGTCCTGGTATATGCTTTTTTAAATTCATTGATGTGCTTGTTGACGATTTTACTGATAATTGCTTTTATAGGAAATCATCCGATAAAAGGATGGAAAATTGCAAGTAAAATACTGAGAGGAGAAAGGTAATGGCATATTTCATTCCAACTTTATATGTAATTGTATCTTATACATTTTTTCTTTTACCCGGTTTATTTGATCATGTAATGGAATTGAAGATTCTTTCAATTCTTTTACCGTTTATTATGGGAGTTGTTAATTTGATTACTGTATTAACCGTAGGAAGAAAGTGGACAAGAAAAACACTGTTAAACTGTACATTGATTATTAAATATGGCTTGATTCCATTTTATTTGATTGGAGGAAGCATTACGATCGGCGTAACGGTTGCGGCATTATTTCCATTACCGTTAATGCATTGCTTGGACTTGTAACGATTGTCTTTTTGATTTTTGGTTATGGAATTTTGTTGGGAGCATCTCCCTATGCACTTGCATATATCATAAAGTCGTGTAAAGAAGGAAAACACTCGAAAATAGTGGCAATTCTGTCCGGTATCTGTCAGTTCCTTTTTTCGTTTGATGTGATATCCATGATGATACTGACAATAAAGGAAAAGCATTTGGTCAAAACAACAATCTGTGTTTTTGGAGGAATGTGCCTCATAATTCTTTTGATTCTGTTAGATGTGTTTGCGTCATTTGTATAAATTGCAGGAAAGATGATTTTTAATAACAAGTGAAAAATATTTTGGAGGAATGATTATGATCACAATGAATGAAAAAGATAAAAATGAAATGTTAGACTCTATTTTAAATGAAAAGGAAGAGTATCTATGCAAACGTTGGGGAGTTTTAATGGTTGATTCCAAAACTTATGCAGCAATCGGAGGATTCTCTGCGATAGTAGGAGGTGGAGCTGCCGCATTAGGAGCATTAAGTAATGCTATCGGTTCTGATATTCAGGGGCAAAAAGAGAATGTAGAGAGATTTTGTCAGATGATTCAAAAGGTTTGTAAAAACTAAGAATCAGCGTTGGTCATAAAGAAGGTGATTTATGATGCGTGATAAATTGAAAAAGGAAGAATTTTTCAGAAAATCATTGTTTTTTACAGATGAGTGTATCAGGGAGTTTGAGAAAATACTTCCGGAAATTATGAAACAAGATGGAACTGAGTCTCAAAGGGTAATAAATGGCTGCAATGCGCTGATTATATATTATATAAAAAAAGTAAATTTGGAATATTCATTAGGGGAAGAAATTTCTAAAGTCAAGGAAAGTTATGAACAACTGCTGATCTATTATAGCCAGGTTTGGAATATGGGGCAAGGATATATTGAATTAGTCAGAATCTTATCTTTAGGTGTGTTGCTTAGAATAGATAAAAGTCAGATGGAAACTTTGGAGAATAAGATCAGACAGGAAAAGTTAAATGATTATTTCATAAATTTTCTTTTGAAAGCAATAGATAATGAATGGGAAATGACAACACAAAAATTCGTGTTTCCCAATCTATATGAAAGTGTAAAATCTATCATTGAGGCAAAAGATAGCCAAGAACGAATTTTCTTATTAAAAGATTATTTGGAGAACAAATGGTACCAGATTCATAATGAGACAGCCTGGCACAATAGTTATCTTAGTGATCAGAATACTTATTATGGATATTGGGCTTATGAAGCAGGCGCCGTAGCTAAGATATTAGATTTGGAAGATGGAGATTTAAAGGAACAAAGATATTATCCCTTTGATCTTGTACATTGATTTATAATTGAAACTTGTTATTGAATAATAGGAAGTGGTAGTTCTAGGAGAGCAGAATGCTAAAATTATGTTATAAAAATAATGATAGAAGAACAGATGAATATTATTTTGATTTACGATCTCAGAAAGTATATAAAATCTGTCTTTCAACATATTATGCAAAACAAAATACAAGAGGTATCCCATTTGTTTTCATCTCAGGTGGAATATTAGCAATACTTTTAGAGCAGGTATCTCAACGTGTATTATTACCTAAAAATGGTAGGATGCTGCTGTTGTTTCTGGTAATTGGAATATTAGTCTGATTGATAAAAAAGTGAAAAAATCATTCATAGAAAAGTATCAATACATAGAGGAACACACAATGGGAATTCCTATGGAAAAAGAGGAGGTATTAAAGCTATACACGCTGGGGAAATGGAACAGAAGGGCGTTAGGTTTTATTGTCTTTATAGGTTTGCTTATTTTTCTTATTGGGATGATTCTTATAATACAGACAGCTCATCTTACTGGGATGTTTCTGGTTTTATTAGGTGGAATAATAGGGGTTATCTTTTTCCATTACGGAGAATTTATGGAAGTGGCAAAAGTAAAAAAATGTTTACGGACAAGTAGTGTTTGAAATGAGTTTTCAGACAGAGGGGAGATGTTATTTTTGGAACGAAATAGATATATTCAGGTATGCAGGGAAAATGAGTACGCTGTTTTATATTATGACAATAAAGAAGAAAGAATAATACGATATAAAACAGGAAAAAAATTTTCATTTTCCTTAAAATATCAATTATGTGTTTTGGTTACGTTGTATTTGGGATATTTATTAAATGCTAAGGTTTATACGGTATTGGCTCAAAATAGTTGCTTGAAACATTTTATCGCTTTTTTGTGCCTTGGTATCGGTTACATTGGTTTACTATTTTTTGAAAATGATATAGCAAAAAAGATAAAAAATGAGGGAGTAGAAGTGCCGTATATCCTATCTGATGAATTGCTACAGAAAGGACAAAAGGATTTAAAAACGCAAAAAATGATCATGTATCTGTGGACTTTGATTTCCGTGGTAATATTGTGGATCTTTTACCTGACGAATTTTGTTATGGTTTTGGTACTATTTTTAGTCAGCATGATTGCTTTATCCGCTATGGCTGCGGCAACAAGACCAGTTTTGCGGGCAAAATTATATCAAGAATATACTAGAAAGAATGGAGATTAGATATGAACCCAATTAAAGTATTGGAATGGAAAGGAATGTATCCCATTAAAAAAATACTACTTGTAATGATATGGCTGTTCGGATGCTTTTTATGTGTGGCAGGAATCATTATATTTATTTCTGACAATGATGTGAAGAATTTATTGGTTGGAATACTTTTTGGAATAGGGGTTGTCGTATTCTTTTCTCCAATTAAAAAATATGTGCTTACAACATATCACTGTGTTCCAGGTTTAAATTCCAAGTTACAAAAAGTGGAGCTTGAAAAGTTACTTGAAGGAGAAGTATTTGAAAAGATATCGAAGAAAGACAGTAATATTACGAATTGTGATATTAAATTAAGTGAACATTGGATTTGTGCAAAAGGGAAACTGATTGCTAAAAATCTTCTTATTATTGGGTATCCAAGAGTAACGTCTAACTTAACAGGAAGAGCAACGACGCCTATGGTATTTATTTATATGACAGGAGATATTGTTAAGGTAGATTTAAAGACGGATTTATCTGTAGAAAAAATATCTTTACTAAGGAAATATTTCTGGCATAATTTGGGGATTGTATCAACTGAGGTTTTAGGAAAATCCAAAGAAGAGGTAACAGATATTTTTTCAAAACAATTTCAAGTATTGAAAGAAGAGATGAACTTAGATGATCGTGAACTTCTCATAGAAATGATAAAGGAACCAGAAAAATATAGGAAAATATATATGGAAATATTACCGTACCATATAAAAAAATGGTGCAAAAAACAAAATATAGAGGAGAGAAAACAGTAAATAATTCAATCACATAGAGGTGGATTATATGCGATATAGGCTGGTAAATGGAGCAGAAGATAATGTGGTTTCGTTTTATCAGATGATGATGGAAGAAGGATAATTGTTGTGAAAATAAATATAGTTAAGATGACAGAATGGAAAAACTTATATCCCATTAAAAAGATAATATTATTATCCGTATGGCTATTTGCAGTTTTAATATTGTATGCAAGTTTCGTGGCACTTATCAAAGACCATGATTTCAGAACAATATTCATTATTATCTTAGACAGCGTAGGACTTGCTAAATCATTCATACCAATTAAAAAATATGTTTTAACAAGCTATCATTGTATGCCTTTTTTTAATGAGATTTTCACGAAAAAAGAACTGGAAGAATTGCTTGAAAACGAAGTGTTTCAGAAAATGACAGGAAGTAAAGAAAATCCTTTAAACAGACCGGAATTGTTGGAGAGTGAAAATTGGTTTTGCATTCATGGGAAATTTATTTCAAAGAACATGACAATTATAGGAAGAGCCTGGGTAGCTGCAAGCCTCAATAACAGAGATATCACGCCTGTGAAAATATTTTATATGACAGGAGAATTTCTCGAAGTCAAGACAGGACATTCGTGGAATGTTTCTACTATACAATCCTTTAATTATCTATTATGGAATGAGTATAAGATAATACCTGTTAAAGTATTTTCAAAAGATTATGAACGGATTACCACAATTTTAAAGAATACATATAGCAAAATTAAAGAGGAAAAGAACTTGTGCGAAAAAGAAATGATACGATATTTACTTGAGTCCAGTGCAGAGATGAAAGCGTTATTTTGGAATGAAATACCGGGATTTAAGCCACTGAATAAATACGAAGATGAAGGAAAAAAGTAATGAAAAATACGAAGACAAATTTCAACAGAAAGATACTGATTTGCGTCTACAGTTTTTTCTTCATATGCGTATTATGCGGTTTTATCGTGTGGGCAGCCTATAAGGAAAGAGATTTTTCCCAGAAGGGATGGATGAACTGTGATCCAGCGAAAAGATATCTTTATATTGAAGATTTTGAAGAAAAATATGATGTAGTCGGGATGCAACGAAGTGATATAGAGGATTTGTTAGGCTCGCCTACCTGGACAGAAACAGAGCCAGATACCGAAGAAATCATATACTACGAGTACCGTATTCAAGACCATATCCTAGCAGGATGGAAGGTATATCAAATAAGATTCCAAGATGATCGTGTTGCAGATACAAGCATTATAGTAGAAGATTGGTAGGAATATGACATGATACATTATATAAACTTTTTCTTTAATAATATAGAATATGATGAGTATTATTATCAGGCAGAATTTTCTTCGCCGGATGTAAATGTTCATTGCAATTTCAGATATAATCGCAAAACAAAATGCTGTGAAGAAATATGGAATTATAATAGACCGCCAGAGGAGATAGAACCGATTCCTGTCTGGTGGTTGGAGAAAAAAATGCAGGAAAATGGGAAGTTACATCGTTGCGAAAGTAAAATCAGTTATTGATATCGTGCATTTGATATGGCAGGTGAGGTGGATATGATGTTTGAAGATTTGGATAAGTTTATAGCAGAGAATCCGGAAGAAGTTCTTGTTACTGGTGGATGGACAGATGATAAAGTATCTGAATTGGAAAAGCAGTTGGGAATTGCATTTAGAGAAGAAGTAAAGAGATTTATACGGAAATATGGAGTTTTTTGTATTAGCACAATTGGAAGAAGGCAAGATGAACTGGTGACAAAACGGCAGCTTTGAATTGACCGAGCTAAAAGCGAGGGATGTTTTTTGTACGAAGGGCAAAAAGAGGAGGCGAGAATGGAAACAAGAAAACCGAGATTTGCGAGGTGTAAAAATGGTATACAATGATTTGAGGAGTAAGCTAAATGAATATAACTGGGATGACGGATTTGAAATTCCAAAAGAAATACTTGCTGCCCCCGGTTGTGATTTGGCATTAGCATTAGAGATATTTTATTTGAGTGATGGTTATGCCTTTTTAGGCAATTTAACAAAGACAACTGATGTCAAAGAATGGGGCAGATTTATTACCGTTCTCTATGATGATATATTGAACAATAAATTTCCAAAGACAAGTACAGCATTTGAAATTCCATTATCCAAAGTTCAAAATACAAACTTCAGAAAAAAGGTATTTCAAAAATTTTTTTTGACTGACTTATAACTTCAAGTTTGTATAAC
>NZ_QRVX01000034.1:0-25378 GCF_003458885.1 Coprococcus sp. AF21-14LB
TTCCACCTCACGGTGGACACCCTTGTCATTGGCTGTATCCTTCCCACTACTAGGGCGGATTAGGGACTTTCACCCATTAGCGACGTGCGCCGCAAGGCGCACCAAAAAAATCCGCTGAAAGAATTACTTCTCCAGCGGATTTTCCGTTCTTGATAAAGCTTTATTTTACAAAGACAAGTTCGTATGCCCGGTTTCCGATTCCAATCTTCTCTGCATGTTCCAGACAGGTCCGGTACTCTGAGTCCGGTGTTGTGTTTACAAAGTGATCGTGATGATCGCAGAAATCATCTCGTCTCATATTTTCTCCAAGCAGACTGTTCGGCAGCGGCTCTGCCTGCAGACACGCATCCACACAGGCCTGATCAAGCGCTAATGGATCAAATGATGCAAACATACCGATGTTTGGCAAAATCGGCGCATCATTTTCACTATGGCAGTCACAATGCGGAGACACATCTACAATCAAAGAAATATGGAAATTCGGCCGTCCGTCAATAACAGCTTTTGTATACTCTGCCATACGACAGTTCAATTCTTTTACTGCCGCACTGCTTGAAAATGCAATTGCATCAAAGTTACAAGCGCCGATGCATCTGCCGCATCCAACACAGTTTTCATTAGAAATTTCCATTTTTTTTGTAGCATCATTCCATACAAGACCGTTATTAGCACATTCCTTCATACAGCTCTTACAGCCACGGCATTTTTCTGCGTCAATGGTTGGTTTCCCATTATAATGCTGATCCTTCTTTCCGGCTCTGGAACCGCATCCCATACCGATATTCTTAATCGCACCGCCAAATCCGGCTGTCTCATGTCCTTTAAAATGAGAGAGACTAATAAAAATATCCGCATCCATTACTGCACGGCCGATTTTAGCTTCTGTTACATATTCTCCGCCTTCTACCGGAACAGCAATGTCATCTGTTCCCTTTAAGCCGTCTCCAATCAGAATCGGACAGCCCACTGTCATCGGCGTAAATCCATTCTCCCATGCACAATATAAGTGTTCCAGTGCATTTTTTCTGCTGCCCGGATAGAGTGTATTGCAATCTGTCAGGAATGGATTGCCGCCCAGCTCCTTCACGACATCTGCAACTGCTTTTGCATAATTGGGTCTGAGAAAACTAAGATTTCCAGCTCACCAAAATGCATTTTTATTGCTACAAATTTATTTTCCATATCAATCTCACCAATCCCTGCTTTCCGGATCAGTTTTTTTAATTTGATTGGAAGTCCTTCTCCTAATCTTGTACGAAAGTCTGTGTAGTATACTTTTGATTTCTCCATTTGAATCCCTCCTGTCACATCAAAAATCTGGCCCATCCACCTAAAAGGTCCAGTGCTTTGATGCGAAATTCCTTCTTTTTGCTCATTGGCCGCGGTGTAACTCCTTCCGGAAGATCATAAGAATCTTTTCCCGTTACCCGAAGCGCATCTGCCTCATAGCTGCTCATTTCTTTCCTCAACTGCATCGTGAGTTCCTGACTGTCTATCACAAGCATGAGCTCTGTATCAAGATATGCGCTTCTCATATCCCAGTTAAAAGAACCGATACCTGATATATGATCGTCTACTGTAAAACATTTTCCATGATAGGATACACCTTTATCATATTCCAGAATAGAAACTCCAGTTTCTAAAATTTGCCCTTTATAGCGATGATAATCCATTGCTCCGAAAGGATTTCCATTATTCACAACAGAGTTGGTCATCATCTGCACTTGACGTCCGTCCGAACAAACTTCTTTGAGTTTCTGAAGCATCCAGTCATCGCAGATCAAATATGGCGTATGGAATGTCACTTCTGATTCGGCAGATTTCATAATCTCTGCCATTTCATAAAACGCAGTTGGCTCTTTTACATTAGCATGAACTGGGTTTGCAATCAACTGTACATTTTGAATTGGCACTGTTTTTTCATAAATATCTTCTTCCACAAACCAGTCTGCATGTGTTTTTTCTATCTGCTGCTTTAATTGTTTTAATTCTTTTCCGGCTTTTTTTACTGACGGATTCCATTTCCAGAGGCCGCTTCCGTATGGTCGGCTGTCCGGCTGTTTCCAGACAGATTGAAAATAATTCTGTACTTGGACAATAGATGGATTTTCACTTTCCTTACAGGAAACAAATACATCCCAGTCATAGTTTTTGTACCCTTTCTGATCTCCAAGAAAGAAATCAAATGTATTTCTTCCTCCCAGAAGATATGCTGTATCATCTACAAGAAGATATTTATCATGCAAACGTCCCATCAATGTCCACGGTTTCCAAAGCCTTACCGGATTATATACCCGAATCTCCATATGCTCCTGCTGCGCTGCAGCTAAAAAGTACGGATTTCCCCACATGGTCTTCAAATAAGGGAATCCATCAACCAGGATCTTTACTTTCACGCCCCGATCGGCTGCATCCATAAGGGCTGCCAACACCTGCTTACCGCTCGTATCAGCGTCAAACTCAAAGGTAGAAAGTATAATTTCTTCTTTCGCCTGAGAAATAAGCCGGATCCTCTCTTCCAAAGCCTCGCCATTATCTGAAATAATCTTTGCACGCTCGCCTTCCTGACGTGTACCGGTATAATCCGCAAGATCAAAATTCTCCATTGTGTCTTTCTGTACTTCCGGCTGTTTTACATAAGGCAAAATTGCCGCCAAAAGAAATACGACAAGAAAAATGCCGCCTGCCGTCAGAAGATTTCTCCTGCAAAAAATTGCTGCATTCCACTGCTGCAGCCACTCTATCAACAATATCAGTGTGCTGATGCAAACAAAAATATTTGCTGCAATGACTGCTTCTTTTGGAAGCAGTAACATACACACCATGAGAAGCAGTATCACTGCCATTCCTGCAATTCCTTTTCTTGTCAATCCAAGCAAAAGCGTAGCGGCTGCATTGGCAATGAGCAGGAGCAAAAGTACTGACATCGCCGGATAGCGGCTGACCAGAAACGCCGCTAATACAATTTGAATCAAACATATCCACTTTCTCATGTTTATCCACCTCTTCTATTCTTTTACATTCCCACCCTGTTTTTTCTGCTCTCAAAATAGATAAACTGCTCTACGGAATCCAAAATGTCCTGAAAATCTTCTCGCGGAGCTATGTCAATATATCGCGTCAGAAGTTCCTGCTCCTGCGCTTTATATCTTCCATAAAAAATGTCATACAAATTATGGCCTCTCATATAGATTTTAATATTTTCCATATTATTTTTCACATCTTCTGCCGTCTCAATATCATGTCCTATCGCTTCGATCAGCGCCTGCCCGCTTCGCATACGATGAAGATACTCTTTCCATTTGTCAAGAAATATTTCGTAAAAGGCTTCTTCTGATTCCACAATACCAAGCGCCGCCATAATCTTTGGATTGAGGAAATAATTCTCAAAAGAATAATATTTCAAAATCAGAACATTTTTTTCTGTGACACGGGGAAGACGATCCACATCTTCCAGATTACGCGCTTCATAATATTTGCAAAGTTCCCTTTTTAATTTCTCCCGGTCTTTGCCGTCACCATCCCGGATCATTAGAAAATTATCTTTTAAGTACACTTGATTCATATATTTCAAATTCGCATACGTTTTAATATTCGTGCAGCTGTTTGTTGTAATAATCGCAATTCTGGACAAATTTCCCTCTTCATCATACGTTTCAGAAAATATTTTTTCAGAAGCAGCGGAAGCCGGCTTTTATCTTGTTTCCCCTCTACAATAAATACGAAATTCACATTCATCACATCTGTCGCAGAATAGCCAAGATCATCAAGCACTGCGCTGATATCTGTCGTCGGACAGATTTCTGAATAGCCATCCTTGCCCAGCATGATCTGACGAATCTGCCTGCTGCCAAAGTTTGGCAAAAGATTCGGCGAATGTGTAGAAAACATTACCTGATTTTTCTTTGAAAGACGGTAAAGAATCTCGCCACAGCTATTTTGAAGTTTCGGATGCAAAAACATTTCCGGATTCTCTACAATGATAATATCTGTATTTTTTCTATTTTGATCTTCACATGTCTCAAGCAGCGACAGAAGATAAATGCTGCGCATACCCTTGCCGAGAGAACTCAATGGTCTGCGGCGGTTCTGCCCTTTTCCTTCGATTTCTGCAGTTACAAGCAACATCTTTTCAATGTCGCGGTTCATAGAATAATGAATGATCTCCCGCCCTCCATTTCTCCGAAAGTTCTCATTGACACGGCGTTCAAAATCATCCAGATTCAAACAATAAAGCTTATATTCCAACAGCTTTGCCGCCTCAAAGGCATTTAGTTCTTCTGCTGTCTTCTGTCGTATCAGTCCCATACAGGAAAAACAGTGATTACATTCCTTTGCCCGATCAAACATACAGCATCCGGAACGCATTTGTTTCAGGAGGTCATCTTCCTGCATCATTAACAGTGCATCCTGAAACTGATTTAGATTCCTCTGCACATCCAGATAATACACATTTGGAAATACTTGTAAGATATAATGATTCTGCTTTTGAAATCCGTCTGCATAACGGATTTTTCCTTCTCTGTTTGCAGTGTATACAAAGCTTAACTCTCCATCTGAATAAGAGGGAAGCTTTTTACAGAAATCCCGATACCACGCCTCATATCTGCGGTAAGTACTGACTGTTCCGGTTTGATGAAACCGATGAAGGTCTTCTTCTGTTATCTGCAAAGTGACACCGATCTCTATGTTTGGATAATCTTCCTGGAAATCATCGCTGCTGATCTTATAATCTCCGCTGACTGCACGGACAGCATCCAGGATAACGGTTTTCCCGGTATTATTCTGTCCCACAAGGATCAGTGCATTTTCAATTTCCTGAATGTGCATATTTTTGATCGACTTAAAATTACGAATCCACAAATCTACAATCTGCATAACATTCTCCTGTTTTATTTTTCTCCAATTAACATTAGTGACTTTTTAAACCGAACACGGAACAGACAGGCTGTAAAAAGCACTGCCAGAAAGTCTGCAATCGGTTCTGCCATATAAACAGCCATCGTCTGATTCTGTTTCAACAGCATTGGCATAATATAAATCAGCGGAATGAGAAGAACAAATTTTCTCATAATTGCAACCGTAATAGATTCTTTTGCATTTCCGAGCGAAGTAAATGTCATCTGACACGCCATCTGAATTCCAAACAGACACATGCTTCCCATGTAAATGCGAAGAGCTGTTCCGGTAAAGTCAAGAAGCGCTGCGTCGGTTGTAAACATGGATGCGAATGCTCTCGGAAACATCATTACCCCAACCCAGAACAGACACGAATAGGCAAGGCTCAGTTTCAAAAGCAGTTTAAACGCCCCTTTTACCCGCTCTACATTTTTAGCTCCATAATTATAACTGATGATCGGCTGCGCTCCCTGTCCGAGTCCCTGGATTGGCAGCAGGGCAAACTGCATAACGCTTGTTAAGATTGTCATAGCTCCAACTGCAATATCCCCTCCGTATTTTAATAATGAGGAATTGAAGCATACAGAAATGACGCTCTCACTTGCCTGCATAACAAAAAAAGAAGAACCAAGTGCGATACACGGCAAAATTACTTTTGGGCAAAGTCCAATATTCGCCTTGCGGATTTTAAGAAATGGCTTCTTCCCAAATAAAAAGCTCAATACCCAAATGCAGGAGCATGCCTGTGAAATGATCGTTGCAAGCGCTGCACCGCGTACTCCCATATGCAGTCCGAAAATGAAGATTGGATCCAACACAATATTCGTTACCGCGCCAATTAATACAGACAGCATTCCGGTTTTTGCAAATCCCTGCGCTGTGATAAATGCATTCATTCCCAGCGTCAACTGCGTAAACAGTACGCCAAGAGAATAAATGTTCATATAACTTACCGCATATTCAATCGTATTTTCACTGGCTCCGAATGCCATCAGAAAACTCCGGTTAAAGAGAAATAGAACGACAGTTAAAATTAATGAAAGAACTACCTGCAGCGTAAAGCAGTTGCCAAGAATCTGCTCTGCTTCATCATTTTTTCCTTTTCCCATTGCAATCGAAGCTCTCGGAGCTCCTCCATTTCCTACAAGTGCTGCGAATGCAGAAACGATCATGATCAGCGGCATACATACGCCTACGCCGGTCAGCGCCGCTGCTCCGTTTTCCGGAATATGCCCAATATAAATCCGGTCTACAATATTGTACAGCATATTAATGATCTGGGCTGTGATTGTCGGCAATGCAAGCCGCAAGAGCAGTTTCCCAATTGGCTCTTTTCCCAAAAAATCCTTTTCTTCTTTCATGTCTTATTTCCTTCTCTCTGCTATTTTTTTGCTGTTTTCAATCACTTTGTTGCTTAGTCTAATAAATGTCTGGCGCTCTTCCTCTGTCATGCCGTCAAACAGTCTCTTCTCATAATCAGAACGCAAAACCTGCATTTTAGCACTCACAGGATCTGCTGCCGGAAGCAGCGACAAATGCACTTTCCTGCGGTCATTTTCATCCGGTCTTCTCTGCAAATACCGCTTCCGGATCAGGCTGTCCACTGCCTGCGATACATTTCCCTTTGACAGCATGCGATACTCCACAATATCTGCAGCTGTATCACAACTTGGATTATTCTTCAAAAACACAAGAATTTTCGCTTCAATCAGCGTCAAATCATACATTTCACAAACACTTTTCATTAAATCCTCATCGATTTTCAAGATTTTTCTAATACTTACAAGAAGATCCGTTGTCCTTTTCATAACACTCTTTCGCCCTTTCTAATACTATTTCGGAAACCTCTCTTTTTTCTTTCTTCATTCCCGCAAAGCGTTTCTTAAAGTTCTTTTCAAAACAGTTCTAAAAAAAAACTTTTTTCTTTTTATTATAGAATATGACTAAAAAATGTCAACCGCAAATTGTTTTTTCACAAAATATTTGATATGCTTATTTATACTGATTTATCAGATTATTAATATCTATTTTTCCGGAGGTTGACATGCTTGATTTTCGTATGAAAACATTTTTGACAGTCTGTGAATCCATGAACTTTACTCATGCCGCTGAATCACTTCATCTGACACAGCCTGCTGTTTCACAACATATTAAATATCTGGAAGAGATTTACGGCGCTCCTCTTTTTCTAAGGGAAAAGCGAGGTCTTAAATTGACACCAGCCGGTGAGATTCTTCGCCAGGCTTTAGAAACAATGCGAAATGATGAAGAACATATCAAAAAACGTATCAAAAGCAGTTTGGTCAATCAGAAATCATTGACTTTTGGTGTTACGATGACTATTGGAGAGTATGCCGTCATCCCTGCACTTGCAGAGTTTATCAAATCACATCCTGAAACTAATTTTCACATTCGATATGGCAATACCCAAACACTCCTTTCAGAACTTCGAGAAGGAATCATTGATTTTGCTATTGTAGAAGGTTATTTTACTAGTGAACATTATGAAACCCGGAACTATCAAACAGAAGAATACATTGCTGTATGCGCTGCTAGACATCAATTTCAAAAGCCGATTCGAATGTTAAAAGATCTTACTGGGGAACGTCTTTTGATCCGGGAACAGGGATCCGGAACAAGAGCAATTCTAACAAAAACACTTGCTCTGAAGAATATGTCCATCCATGATTTTCAACGAATTGTTGAGTTAGAAAACATCCACGCCATCGTCAGCCTTCTTTGTCGGGACTGCGGTATCTCTTTCTTGTATAAAGCCGCTGTAACAGAAGAGCTAAAATCAGGACGTCTTGTCCAGATACCTCTGGTCGATTTCATGGTCATGCATGATTTTACATTTCTCTGGAATAAAGGGAGTCTTTTTTCAGACGAATACGAACATATTTTTCAAGAATTACAAAAGGGAGGTCCTTTCTAATGGACGCTCCCTTATCTGCAATATTCCTATTAAGATTTTTCACGAATTTCCCGTAATCTTAAATAATTTCTTTTACTTCATAATCCTGATCTTCCACTGTCTGTTTTAATACATCATCGGAAATCTCTTTGTTTAATTTTACCACTGCTGTTCCGGCTTCATAGCTCACCATCGCTTCTTCTACTTCCGGCAATTTCTCAAGACATTTTTTTACCCTCGCTTCGCAATGTCCACACATCATTCCTTCAATTTTCATTGTTTTTTCCATAGGTTGTTCCTCCTCTTTCTTTCTGATTTTTATTTTTTTATCTTTTCCTGCATCTCGCATGTTGAAAAAATTCAACCGGAGTGCATTTGTCACAACACAAAAACTGGATAAACTCATTGCTGCTGCTCCAAACATCGGATTTAGCTTCCAGCCAAAAATCGGATACCACAAGCCTGCTGCCAGCGGAATTCCAATCGCATTATAGAAAAATGCCCAGAACAGATTCTCATGGATATTTCGCAGCGTTGCACGACTTAAACGGATTGCGGCCGGTACATCGCTTAATTTACTCTTCATCAATACCACATCCGCCGCATCAATGGCAATATCTGTTCCGGCTCCTATCGCAATTCCAATATCAGCCCGCGTCAAAGCCGGAGCATCATTGATGCCGTCTCCAACCATAGCTACTTTTCCTTTCCGTTTCAAAGAGCGGATTACACTCTCTTTTCCCTCCGGAAGTACCCCTGCAATAACTTCGTCGACTCCTGCCTGTTCTCCGATTGCTTTCGCAGTGCGCTCATTGTCTCCGGTCAGCATAACTACATGGATGCCCATATTCTGCAGCTCTTTTACCGCTTTCGGACTGTCTTCTTTTATCACATCAGCTACCGCAATTACCCCAATCAGTTTCCCTGCTTCAGCAAAAAAAAGCGGTGTTTTTCCAAGATTCGCAAGTTCCTCTGCCTTCTTCTTCATTTCTGCCGGAACTTCTGCCATCTCGCGGATAAATTTGAAATTGCCTCCTGCCACCGGCACCCCATGCCATAAGCCGGAAAGACCGTTTCCCGGAACTGCCTGGAATTCTGTTACTTCATCCCTTTCGTCAACAACGCTCTCTCTGGCTTTCTCTAGAATTGCTCCTGCCAGCGGATGCTCACTCTTCTTCTCCAGTGCATATGCCATTGTAAGCAATTCTTTTTCTGTTACACCTTCTGTCGGAAGCATGTCTGTTACCTGCGGCTTTCCGCTCGTAATAGTTCCGGTCTTGTCCAATGCCACAATCTGCATCTTTCCGGTCTCTTCCAATGAAGAAGCTGTTTTAAACATCACTCCATGTTTTGCTCCCATGCCATTTCCAACCATAATCGCCACCGGTGTCGCTAATCCAAGTGCACACGGACAGCTAATTACCAACACTGAGATTCCTCTTGCCAACGCAAAACCAATACTCTCTCCTACAGCCAGCCATCCCAGAATCGTTAACACCGCAATCCCAATGACTGCCGGAACAAAAATCCCTGATACCTTATCTGCGACTTTCGCGATCGGCGCTTTCGTAGCCGCCGCATCACTCACCATTTGAATAATCTGAGATAACGTAGTATCTTCTCCTACACGGGAAGCCTCACACTTCATAAAGCCAGATTGATTTAAAGTTGCGGCAGAAACGGTATCGCCAGGTTTTTTATCAACCGGAATACTCTCTCCAGTCAACGCAGATTCATTGACTGCACTCATTCCTTCCAATACAATTCCATCTACTGGTATATTTTCTCCCGGACGCACAAGAAAGATATCACCGCGACACACCTGCTCAATCGGCACCTCCATCTCTCTTTTCTCTCTTAAAATCGTCGCTGTTTTTGGTGCCAGTTTCATCAAGCTCTTCAATGCATCTGTCGTTTTCCCTTTCGAGCGGGCTTCAAGCATCTTTCCTACCGTAATTAATGTCAGAATCATTGCTGCAGATTCAAAATAGAATTCGTGCATAAACTCCATTACTTTCTCTGTATTACCATGCATCTGTGCATCTGTCATCGCAAATAATGCATACATACTATACACAAACGAAGCTCCTGATCCAAGGGCAACTAGCGTATCCATATTCGGCGCTTTGTGCCACAAGCTTTTAAATCCACTGATAAAAAATTTCTGATTAATTACCATAACGATCCCGGTAAACAGCATTTGAAAAATACCAATGGCCACATGATTTTCCGCAAAAACTTCCGGAATCGGCCAATTCCACATCATATGCCCCATAGAAACATACATAAGCGGAATCAAAAAGCAAAGCGATGCGATCAAACGCTTTTTCAGCTTTGGTGTCTCTGTATCTTTCAAGAAAGCTTCCTCTCCTCCAATTTCCGGATTTCTTTTCTGCAAGCCACGGTCTCCTTTGACCTGCGCTCCATATCCGGCTTCCTCTACTGCTGCAATCACTGCTTCCGGCTGTGCATCACCTTCTACTCCCATAGAATTTGTCAAAAGACTGACAGAACATGCTGTCACTCCGGGCACTTTCATGACTGCTTTCTCTACCCGGGCGCTGCACGCCGCACAGCTCATCCCCGTTACTGAATATTGTTTCATGTTCTCACCCCTCTATTATTTCATTAATTTCTGAAGCGTTACAACTAATTCATCGATGATCTCATCATTTCCTTTGCGGATATCTTCTGCAACACAGCTTCGGATATGCTCTGCCAGCAGCACTTTGTTAAAGCTATTCAGTGCTGCATTCACTGCTGACACCTGAATTAAAATCTCCGGACAGTATGCATCTTCTTCTACCATCCTTTTGATTCCTCTTACCTGTCCTTCAATCCGGCTCAGACGATTTACCAAGTCTTTATATTCTTTCTCTGTTCGCTTCTTCGTTTTATGACAGCATTCTTTCCTTTCTTCCAATGTTCTTTCCTCCTGCTTTATTCCAAAATCTCTATTCGTTTTCTGTTCAAGAAAATAATATACCCATACAGGGTATGTGTCAATAAAAAATCTTCAAAAGGAAAAAAGTATCTCAAAATCTACTATTGGCTGTCCAATTTCCTCTCAAAAATGGTATACTAAAAAATATCTATAAAAGAAAGAAGGATGGATATTATGCGTATTTTAATTGCAGAAGATGAAAAAGATCTCAATCGTCTCATTGTATCAAAACTTGAAGCAGAACATTACAGTGTCGATCGCTGCTTTGATGGGGAAGAAGCGCTTTCCTATCTGACTTCTGCCGAATATGACCTTGCTAACATTCGAACACCTGAATCTTAGTGAATTGACAGAAATAGCTGTCGAAGAGCAGGCTTTAACCGCTGCCTCCAGGCATATCCAAATTCATACAGAGATTACTCCGGATCTATTTGCCTGCGTAGATGAAACCGCTTACTTCCGACTTCTGATCAATCTTTTATCCAACGCCGTCACTTATGGAAAAGAGAATGGAAACGTATGGATTAGCCTTACGCTGTCCGGTTCTGACATTCTTCTTCAGATTCGTGACGATGGTATCGGCATGTCAGAAGAGGTACTCTCCCATATCTGGGAACGCTTTTATCGTGCTGATTCCTCCCGAACCGGAGACAGCCATTTCGGTCTCGGACTTTCTATGGTGCAATGGATTGTAACTGCCCACGGCGGCACTATCACTGCCCAAAGCAAGCCCTCTGCCGGAAGTACCTTTACTGTTTTTCTCCCCGCATCTCATTCTCAGGAAGATTTCGAGCCTAAAAAAATTAAAAAAAATGAAAAAAATGAAAGGTTTTAATTTTTCTTTAATCTTCACATACTATACTAAATACAACACAAAGATACAGAAAATCAGAAAGTGAGGATTTGACTATGAAACGTATGAAAACATATATGACATTACTTGGAGCTTCTATTATTTTATCCGGCAGCATGGCTGCCTGCGGTTTGGCTTCCAATGGTTCTGATATCGGAAAGGAGAAAGCTGAAGAAATTGCTTTAAATGATGTTGGGATTACTAGAGAGGATACTTCCAGATTCCGCATTTCCAAAGACCATGACGATGGTCTTCCAACTTACGATATCCAATTTACTTATGATAATATGGAGTATGAATATGAAATTCAGGCTTCTGACGGAACAATCCTTGACACTTCCACAGAACCTTCTGAAAATGCATCCGCTTCGGCACAAGCAGATTCACAGAAGCCTTCCGCCCAAGCAGATTCACAAGAATCTTCTTCACCGGATTCTGCTTCCACTCACAAAAATGCCTCAAACGGCATCACATGGGAGGAAGCTGCTGCCCTTGCTCTTGAACGTGTTTCCGGAGCAACCCAAAATGATCTTCGTATGAACCTCGACTTTGACGATGGATATGAAACTTACGAAGGAGATATTATTTATAATCAGATTGAATATGAATTTGAGATTGACGCTGCCACCGGAAAATTTCTTGAGTGGAGCGAAGAAAGACATTAAACATTCTATCCCATGACACACACGATCGTGTGCTTTTTGTCATATAACGTTCTTAGTGATTATTTTACATTTACAATTGCAATCTTAATGACTTGATCCAACCGCTGCTCAAAGACACGATATGCTTCCTCAATATCTTTCAGTGCATATGTGTGAGTAATTAACGCAGTCGTATCAATCTTCCCTTCTGCAATCAATTCCAGAATTTCATTACAGTCGTAGCCGTCAACACCGCCTGTCTTGAACGTGAGATTTTTTCCATACATATCCGGCAATGGCAATGTCTGTGATTCATCGTAGAGAGCTACAATCGTCACAGTCGCATTTGGTCTTGCACATTTCCATGCCATCTGGAATGTTTCTTTCGTTCCGGCAACTTCCAAAACAACATCTGCACCCCCGTGCCTGCTGTATTTTTGCACCATTTTTTCACATTCTTCCGGTGTGGCAACATATACATTCGGATAGTGTTCACGGACAAATGCTATTCTTTGCGGATCTTTCTCACAGATAATAATATGTTCCAGCTCCTTTAACATCACACAGAGTAATGTGCAGATTCCTGTCGGTCCTGCTCCGATGATCAGTACCGTATCTTCTTTCTGAATATTGGAAATCTTTGCTGCCCAGAATCCTGTTGCAAGAACATCCCCCACAAACAGCGCCTGAGCATCTGTCACGCCGTCCGGAATCCTGTTCAGTCCCTGATTGGCATACGGCACTCTTACATATTCTGCCTGTCCGCCGTCAATCCGACAGCCAAGCGCCCATCCACCGTTGGCATCAACACAGTTATTCACAAATCCATGCTGGCAGAAGAAGCACTCTCCGCAGAAAGTTTCCACATTTACTGTAACACGATCTCCGGGTTTGACTGCTGTTACATCTTTTCCTATTTCTTCTACAATTCCAACCATTTCATGTCCAACAGTAATTCCCGGAACCGCTCTCGGTACCGAACCGTGTTTGATATGAAGATCACTGCTGCAGATGCTTCCCATCGTCACACGAACGATTGCATCCTGTCCATCTTTCAAAACCGGTTTTTCTTTCTCTTTTAATTCAAATTTCCCTTTTTCCACATAAGTATAGGCAAGCATAGTTTCCTCCGGATTATAGTGATTCGCTTTTGTTCGAATTCCTCTTTCTTGTTCCAACCGCCGGAAGTTTTTTCGGCAGCGGAATCTGAATTCCAAGAATCATTTTCGTAAACCATACAAAAAACAACAGTACGAGAATCGGAATCAAGCAGGAAGTCACAATCATTACCGCCAGCGATTCAATAAAATTATTTAATACCGTTTCTACTTTTGTTACAATTCCAGACACTCCGTCTTTAATCGCACCAACAAATTTATCCCAGACACCGCCGCTTTCTTCCGTATTTTCTTCAATCTCTTCCGTCGCTTCTTTTGCCGAAGCAAGCGTACTATTGATAGAAGACTCATAAGTTGCTTCAATCATATCTGCAACTTTTACACCGGCAGGGATCACTGCTGCAATCGCAATTGCAAATACAGTTAATTTCACTACAAACTGCCGGTAAATCTCTTTTTTACGGAA
The DNA here is from genome assembly GCF_003458885.1 of Coprococcus sp. AF21-14LB. Lineage (NCBI taxonomy): Bacteria > Bacillati > Bacillota > Clostridia > Lachnospirales > Lachnospiraceae > Coprococcus > Coprococcus sp. AF21-14LB. The sequence goes on from NZ_QRVX01000034.1 coordinate 13,839, forward strand.
TAATCCGATCACATACAGCAGACAGGCTGCCGGGATCAATATCTGAAATGCTGCGAATCCGGTTATCGTCAATAAATATTTTTCCAGATAAATAGCACAAAGCACAATCAAAAAGTAAGAACTCAGATCTGCCAGTTTTTCTGCAATTGGTGTTGCTGTTTCTCCGGGAATCATCGTTACCGCAGTAGATGCCGCCACGGAAGCTGCCGTCAGTTCCATTACCGTTTTCTTTTTCTCATCCAGAGACTGAATGGTCTTTGCATGAAACTCCGGTGATGTCGCATATTTCGCTAAAACAAAAACGGAAATTAGTGCAATCACAAGCGCAGCTGCAATCTTTATCATTTGTCTGTAATTATTCTTTGTCATACGAATCTCCATTTCGCGCCAAATCAAGGCAATTTTCTTCTGATATATTATTTTTTCCCTGCATGTTCCATAATCTGCGCCGCTTTTGCCCGGATTCGTTGGAGCGCGTTATCTACCGCTTTGGGACTTTTATCGATCAATCTTGCAATCGTCTGATAATCGATTCCCTGCAGCTGCAAATACAGTACCCGACTTTCCAGATTGCTTAAATTCTCTTTCAGCGCACTTTCCAGATGCTCCATCTGCTCTTTCCCAAGCAGCAGCTCTTCCGGATTGCTTTCTTTTTCTGCTTCCATCACATCCACCAGGGGGAGATGCTGTCCCCCTTCTCCCGATTCACATTGTTCTACCTCATAGATTGATATATAAGAATTCAATGGGATATGCTTCTTTCTTTTTGACGCCTCAATAGCAGAATACATCTGCCTTTCTACACAAAGCTCCGCAAATCCGGAAAAAGCTCTTCCATAGTCCGGATTAAAATCCTGGATTGCCTTAAACAATCCGATCATTCCTTCCTGAATCAGATCATCATTTTCGCCACCGAGAAGATACATCGCTTTTGCCTTCTGGCGAACCATATATTTATACTTCTCCATAATATAATCGATAATTTGCTTATCACCTGCTCGAAGTTCCCTGATCAACTGCTCATCTGTTTTCTGCTTATAATCAATCATGATAATCTCTGGCGGACAATCTCATAAGCCAACACTCCGGCTGCTACTGACGCATTTAGAGAATCGATATCCCCTTTCATCGGAATCGATGCAATATAATCGCATTTTTCTTTCACAAGACGCCCTACGCCTTCGCCTTCATTACCGACAACAAGACCTATTGGCCCTTTCAAATTCATGCGGTACATCACTTCTCCGCCCATATCCGCACATACAAACCAAAGCCCCTGCTCTTTCAGTTCTTCCATCGTTTTTGCCAGATTTGTTACTTTTGCAACCGGTGTATAATTCAGCGCTCCGGCAGACGTTTTCGCAACGGTCGCAGTCAATCCTACTGCACGCCGTTTCGGAATGATTACTCCATGTGCACCTGCAAGATTAGCTGTACGGATAATAGCTCCAAGATTGTGTGGATCTTCAATATTATCCAGAAGAATCAGAAATGGATCTTCTCCTTTCTTTCTTGCCAGTTCCAGCATATCTTCTACTGTCGCATATTCATATGCAGCTGCATGAGCCACAACTCCCTGATGTTTCTTAGTCTCAGAGAGTTGATCTAAGCGCTCTTTTGTTACAAAATTAATAATCGTATCATGTTTTTTCGCTTCTCGGATTACAGTCCGGATCGGTCCGTCCTGACATCCATCCAATACATATACTTTATCAATTGTTTTTCCGGAACGAAATGCTTCTATTACCGCATTTCTCCCCTCAATTACAAGGTTCTCCACCGTCTTCATTTCTTCAATCATCTTTTTCTCCTATCACTCTAAGACTTCTGCTTTCTTAAAATCAAATCTGCTGTTGGGTGTTCCATAAATTCCAAGCCGATTCTGACAAGTTCCATAATTCTGTCATATCTCTTTTCCAAATACAAATATCCTATCAACGCTTCAAATCCTGTTGCACGCCTGTAATCGGTAATGCTCTGATTCTTTGCCGGGGAAACCGACTTGGCATTTCTTCCCCGCTTATACACTGCATGCTCCTCTTCTGTCAAAAGTTCCTGAAGCGGCCGCATCATTTTGGACTGGGCAGAAGCCTGGACAAGCGCACTCGTTTCTGCATGAAGCTTCTGTACCTGCTTATTTCCCTGATTCACGATAAGACTCTTAATTATCAGATCGAACACGCAGTCACCAATATACGCCAGCGTCAAAGGGGAATAACTCTGTACATCCACATCCTGCATATCAAATGCCGCTCTCAGACAGTCATCAAATCCTATGCTCTTTTCCATTTTACACCTTCTCTTGTATCTTCCAGAATAATTCCTTTTTCAAGAAGCTCGTTACGGATCTCATCTGCTCTCTGGAAATTCTTTGCTTTTCTCGCTGCCTGGCGCTCCGCGATCAAGCTCTCAACCTCTTCATCAAGCATTTCTTCCTTCTTCTCCACAATCAGTCCGAGTACGTCTGCCAGTTTTACGATCAGTCCTTTTAATTGTTCCAAAAATTCTTTGGAAGATGTTTCGTCTGTATTTGTATTTGCATATTTTACAAGATTGAAGATTGCGGATACCGCATCTGCTGTATTGAAGTCATCTTCCATTGCCCCTTCAAATTCCTTCACAAACGCTTCTGTCTTTGCAAATTTTTCCTGCTCTTTTGCTGTCATCGCATCTTCTTTTGCGTTGCCGAGCAAATACTTCAGATTCTCTACCGCTGTCACAATGCGCTCAAAACCGTTCTTGGCAGCATCCATCAGCTCTGCGCTGAAATTCAGCGGGCTTCTGTAGTGAGCGCTCAGCATAAAGAACCGAAATACCTGAGGATCATACTGTTCTGTAATTTCACGCACTGTGCGGAAATTGCCAAGAGACTTGGACATCTTACGGTTATCTATATTCAGGAATCCATTGTGCAGCCAGTAGTGTGCAAATTCTTTTCCATTCGCAGCTTCGCTCTGGGCGATCTCATTTTCATGGTGTGGGAAAATCAGATCCTCTCCGCCTGCATGGATATCGATCTGTTCTCCAAGATATTTTTTAGACATCTCTGAACATTCAATATGCCAGCCCGGACGTCCGTCACTCCACGGAGATGTCCAGAAAGGCTCTCCTTCTTTCTTTGGTTTCCAAAGTACGAAATCAAGCGGGTCTTCCTTTTCATCTTCTCCGGTCACAAGAAGAGATCTTTCTCCGGAACGCAGATCATCCAGATTCTTATGGGATAGTTTCCCATATGGTTCAAATTTTCTTGTACGGAAATATACCGTACCGTTCTTCTCATAAGCGTATCCCTTCTCGATCAAGGTCTCGATCATAGCAATCATTCCCGGTATTTCCTGCGTAGCAAGCGGATGTGTTGTAGCAGGTCTTACGTTCATCGCTTCCATATCTTTCTTGCATTCTGCAATATAGCGTGTGGAAATTTCCTCTGCTGTAACTTGTTCTTCGTTTGCCTTTTTAATAATTTTGTCATCTACATCTGTAAAATTTGATACAAAATTCACTTCATAACCTTTGTACTCAAAATAACGTCTTACCGTATCAAAAATAATCATCGGTCTTGCATTGCCAATGTGGATAAAATTATAGACCGTCGGTCCGCATACATACATCCGCACCTTTCCTTCTTCAATCGGTACAAATTCTTCTTTTCTTTTTGACATCGTATTATATAATTTCATGTTCATCATCCTCCTTCATGAATCAAAAAACACTCCATCTCCTGTTTCTTCAAGAGACGAAGTGTTCCGCGGTTCCACTCTTCATTAAAAGAATTGCTTCTTTTCACTTTATGCCGGTAACGTCAGCCTACGTATCCGGCTTGGACAGCGCTTTCACCGGATCAGCTCCCGAATGCACTTCACAATTTCTCCTCTGAAAGCTGCTTCCAGCCGATGGCAGCTTCTCTCTGTCAGTTTCTGAAACTGTTACTCTCTTCGTTCTTCGCCTTTTCATATCTGATATATAGTGTATGGGAAAATGTTTTTTTTGTCAACTCCCATTCAGCCTGTAAAAACAGAAAACAGCTTTTTATTCTGCTTCTTATACAATTTCATTGAGAAATACTCTGTTCCAGAAACAGGACGCTTCCACCAGCTTTTCTACTGTAATTACCTTCTTGTCCGTATTACCAAGTTCTCCTTCTTTCGTGACGCGAAGAACTTCTCCTTCTTCAGCCTCAATCTTCCATTTCCCACAATTTTCAGAAAGAATCTCATCTTTCACAGCAATCTCTTCGGAAAATGCTTCTCTGGCACGAAAACATTCCAAAAATGCTTTCAGATCAACAATTCTCGCCATAATAACCGGCTTTTGGGGCATCATTTCCCACACAGTCCTATCTTCTGACAGCATCTGTTCTTCCACAGCCTGACAGAGGATCATCCGCTCTTCCCCGCCTGTCAAAGCGTACACGATTGTTCCAAGCAGTTTCTCCACTTCCGGAAGCAAAAGCGGTTCCCGTATCTCCATATACTCCTCTTCTTCTGCATAGTATACACAGCCTAACAGCTGTCCTTCCCGCTCCAGCAGCAGAATCCCTCCATTTTCACTCATCTGCTCTTTTAGCATCATCTGATAATACTCCACCGTCCGCCGTGTCCTCACAAGGCAGCGTTCTTGAAGATACTGCTCTACAAAAGTAGCAATCTTACAGCAATCTTTTTCTTCTGCCTGCCGACACAAAATCCCTTCCGGAAATTCCCTTTTCTTTCCGGCAATCTTACAGCGTTTCTGATGATAAATAAATCGGAACCCATGGGGCGCGTAGATTGCTTCTGCTGCCGGCATAAGAAAGGTAAAGGCTGATGCTCTCTGTACATTTCCTCAAGCGCCCGATGCAGAAGCCTTGCCATAAATTTTCTTCCCCGGTACGCTTTCTCTGTAGCTACCCCAACAATATAATTGGTTTTTTTAACTCCTCCCGGCATAACCATTTCATAAGGATTTAGCTGAAGCATAGCGCGGATGTCCCCATCTTCCTCTATAATAAAGATTTCATTTTCTTTTGTTTTGACTGAATAATAATAATCCAGAAATTTCTTTGAATCTTCACAAAAGATTTCTTCCCAGAGCTTTCTTGTTTTTTTATGCTCTTCCTGTTCTAGTTTTCGAATCATCTCTTCCTCCTGTCCTGTGCCATCCATATCTTTTCTTCAAATATGATACCTCTGCTTTTTTCACGGGAAAAGGCAGCGCCGGTATTTGATTCCGCCACTGCCTGATTTTTTCTTATTTTCTACCACATCCCGGACAGGATGAACATCCTTGTACAGGTGTCACATCATAACTAAAATTTGTTATTTTCTCTATCGCACAGATTGCCTGTGAAGAAATTCCTTCTCCACTTCCAGTGAATCCAAGTCCTTCCTCTGTTGTTGCTTTTACATTTACCTGATCCACTTCTATCTGAAGTGCCTCTGCAATATTCTGACGCATTGACGGAATGTGCGGAAGCATCTTCGGACGCTGTGCAATAATGGTCGCATCGATATTTTCAATCACATACAGTTTCTCATCCAAAAGTGTTCTGACATGTTCCAGGAGTTTCATGCTGGAAATTCCTTTATACGCTTCTTCCGTATCCGGAAAATGTCTTCCGATATCTCCAAGAGCTGCTGCCCCAAGAAGTGCATCCATAATTGCATGTAACAGTACGTCTGCATCTGAATGTCCAAGCAACCCCTTTTCATAAGGTATCTTAACCCCGCCAAGAATCAAATCTCTTCCTTCTACTAATTTGTGTACATCATATCCCATACCTACGCGCATATTTTTACCTCTTATTCTACGACTACAACAGCGCCATTATAAGTCTTGTCAATATATGTTTTCACATCATCACTCTTTAAAGCCTCAACCAGCGCTTTCACTGCATCGTTATTTTCGTTGCCTTCCTTTACTGCAATGACATTGACATATGCTTTTACTGCATCTGAAGAAGCATCCTCAACAACAAGTGCATCCTTTTCTGCTGTATATCCTGCATCCAGTGCATAGTTACCATTCATGCATGCAAATGCCACTTCTGATAAAACACGCGGAATCTGTGCCGCTTCCAGTTCAACAATCTCTACGTTGTGCGGATTCTCTTCGATGTCTTTCTTTGTTGCATTCAGGCCGGCGCCATCTTTTAATGTTATAATACCCTGTGATTCTAATAAAAGCAATGCCCTTGCTTCATTTGTTGTATCATTTGGTACTGCAATTTTGTCTCCGTCCTTTAAATCCTCTAACTTCGCTGTTGTTCCCGGATAAATTCCAAACGGTTCGTAATGAATCTCGCCGGCAGATACAAGATGTGTTCCCCGCTCTTCATTAAAATTATTCATATAAGTAATATGCTGGAAATAATTGGCATCAATTTCGTCTTCTTCCACTGCTGTATTCGGGATTACATAGTCAGAATATTCTTTGATCTCCAGTTCATATCCTTTTTCTTCAAGAATCGGCTGTACTTCTTTCAGAATTTCCGCATGCGGTGATGGGGACGCACCAACAACGATCTTCTTGCTTTCTTTTTTACTTTCTCCGCTGTCTTTGCTTTCTCCGCCGCATCCTGCGAGAAGTGCCAATGATAATACTGCTGCTGTTCCAATACATAATACTTTTTTCAATTTCATAATACATTCCTCCTGTAAAACATGTTGTCTTTTATCTCAACTGTCTAGCGAATACGCTTATCGCTCTTCTTCGACAGACTGATTCCTCCCGCCTGCACAATCTGAACGATTACAACAAGCAATACTGTTGTTACGATCATAATTGGGAATTCATAGCGGTATACTCCATAACGGATTGCAATATCTCCAAGTCCTTCGCCTCCGACAAATCCTGCCATTGCTGTATAACCAATAATTGTTGTGACTGAAATCGCTGCTCCTACAAGAATAGACGGAACCGCCTCTGGAACAAGTACTTTATAAATAATCTGCCATGTACTTGCTCCCATTGATTTGGCTGCTTCGATTACTCCATAATCAACTTCCTTCAAAGAAGATTCAATCATTCTCGCAATATAAGGCGCTGCGGAAAATACAAGCGGCGGAATCATGGCTGTCGGGCCAATCTTTGTTCCTACAAGTACCTTCGTTACCGGCATCACTAAAATCAGCAAAATAATAAACGGAACCGATCTTAATATATTAATTACAAATCCTAAAATACGATTCAACGTCGGCATCGGCCGAATCCCGTCTTTTTCTGTTACGACAAGGATCACTCCAAGCGGAAGTCCGATCACATACGAAAGAAGTGATGCGATTCCTGTCATATAAATTGTCTGCAGCATACCAATTCCGATCATACGCCATGTTTCTGCATCAAAATTCATTTCCCTCTACCTCCTCATATGGTATCTTCTCTGTCTCAAGAAATCTTATAACCTTTTGTCTGTCTTCAACATTCGCCGGTACCTGAATGACCATCTGCCCGAATGCCTTATCACCAATTCGCTTTGTGGACGCATACGCAATATTTACCGGGAATCCGCATGCCAGAGCCATTTTGCCAATTACCGGCTCTGTAGCTTCCAACCCGTCAAAAATAATACGATAAAAAGACTTTGTATCAAAAGAAATCTCTTTGAGTGAATCTCCGAGAATAAAATGACGTCCGATCTGTGACTTCGGATTGGAGAATACTTCTTCTACAAGTCCGCACTCTGCAATCTGACTCTGATCAATAATCGCTACCCGATGGCAAACAGATTCTACCACTTTCATCTCGTGGGTAATAATAATAATTGTAATGCCAAACTTCTGATTAATCTCTCTTAACAGGTCTAAAATGGACTTTGTTGTATTCGGGTCCAAAGCACTTGTAGCCTCATCACAGAGAAGCACTTTTGGATTTGCAGCGAGCGCTCTTGCGATTGCTACTCGTTGTTTCTGTCCTCCGGACAATTGAGCCGGAAATGCTTTTGCTTTATCTCCAAGTCCTACCACCTCTAAAAGTTCTTTTGCTCTTTTCAGCGCATCCTTTTTTGGCACTCCCGCAATCTCAAGCGGGAAACTGATATTTCGTAAAATATTCCGCTGTGACAGAAGATTAAACTGCTGGAAAATCATTCCTATGGATCTTCTTGCTTCTCTGAGCTCCTTGTCAGACAATTTCCCCAGTTCTTTTCCGTCAAAGATCACTGCTCCTTCTGTCGGTTCTTCCAGATAATTCATGCATCTTACAAGAGTACTTTTTCCGGCTCCACTCAATCCGATGATTCCAAAAATTTCCCCTTCCTGAATCTCAAGATTAATATCACGAAGGGCACGCACATTTGATTTTGCTCCCTGAAATTCTTTTCCAAGATGCTTCAATTCAATGATTGTTTTCTTATCACTCATATTCTCATTTCCTCTCTGCTTTCTGTTTGATATTGTAATAGACTTTTCTGTTCTTGTCCAAGTTAAAAAACAAATATCTTGTTATAGGTTTAACTAATATCAGTTTTTAAAACACTGCGAAGTGCATCTAAATACATCTGACCGAGTTCACTGACCACATGGCTTTTTCGCACAACATAGCCAACTTTGATCTCGTCATCTTCCATTAATGGCCTTGAAATGATCTGGTCTTCAAACTGACTGATAAATCCGGTAGAAATGGTATAACCGTTTAAACCAATCAGCAGATTAAACAGCGTTGCCCGGTCGTTGACAACAATACTTTTCTTATGGGACACAGTGCTTAAAATCTCTTCCGAAAAGTAAAACGAATTGTACTCTCCCTGATCAAATCTCAAATACGGCAATTCTTCCAGATCTTCTACCGTCAGCAGTTCTTTCTGAGCAAGCGGATTATTTCTTCCAAGAAATACATACGGTCTTGTACGGAACAACTCATGAAAAACAAGATGCTTTTCTTTCATAAATTTTGTCAGGATTTTTTCATTAAAGCTATTCAAATACAAGATTCCGATTTCACTTTTAAAATTTTGCACATCTTCCATAATTTCATACGTCTTTGTCTCTCTCAGAGCAAATTCATATTCTTCCCGCCCATATGTGTGGATCAGTTCCACAAATGCATTTACTGCAAACATATAGTGCTGTGTAGAAACTGACAGAAGCTGCTTTTTCTGTTTCTTATGAAGATATTTCTGCTCCATTAACTCTGTCTGCTCCAGAACCTGGCGTGCATAGCCAAGAAATTCCCGCCCTTCCACGGTAACTTCAATTCCCCGGTTATTTCTCCGAAAAATATCAAAACCAATCTCTTCTTCCAGAGTGCGAACAGTTCCGGACAGACTCGGCTGTGTAATAAACAGATTTTTCGCGGCATCATTAAAGGAGCCGCAATTTGCAACTTCCACAATATATTTTAATTGCTGTAATGTCATAGCCTCTCCCTTCTTTCCTTCTTCAAAAACATTTTTACAAAAGAAAAAAAGCTTGCGGACACAAGCTTTCTTAAAAATAGCGGGAACTGGATTCGAACCAGCGACACTACGGGTATGAACCGTATGCTCTAGCCAACTGAGCTATCCCGCCATATTCTCTTTTCAATAAATATGGGACCAATAGGGCTCGAACCTATGACCCTCTGCTTGTAAGGCAGATGCTCTCCCAGCTGAGCTATGATCCCATATCTGTTAGATTGCTCTTGCAATCAGCTTCTTTAGTATATATCACTAATTCTGATTTGTCAAGAACTTTTTGCTGTTTTTTCAAACTTTTATTCATCTGAAATCTTCAGCAAATAGCGGGAACTGGATTCGAACCAGCGACACTACGGGTATGAACCGTATGCTCTAGCCAACTGAGCTATCCCGCCACATTCTTTCGATAAATATGGGACCAATAGGGCTCGAACCTATGACCCTCTGCTTGTAAGGCAGATGCTCTCCCAGCTGAGCTATGATCCCATATCTGTTAGACCGTTCCTCACGACCCGAGTGCTATTATACTATTATCTCTTTCCATTTGTCAATAGTTTTTTTCGCTTTTTTTACATTTTTTGCATTTTCATAAATAAAAGACGAAATTGCTTCCGTCTTTTATCGTCACACACATATCTTTATAAATGAAATTCCCGCTATTAACAAATCCCCTGCGCGTTCATGGCATCTGCCACTTTCTCGAATCCTGCAATATTCGCTCCTACTACATAGTTTCCTTTCATACCGTAACGCTCAGCCGCATCTGCCATCCGATGACAAATATCAATCATAATCTGATGCAGTTTCTCATCCACCTCCTCAAATGTCCAACTCAGACGCTCACTGTTCTGAGACATTTCCAGAGCAGAAGTAGCCACTCCTCCGGCATTCGCTGCCTTCCCCGGTGCAAATAATACTCCATGCTCTTGAAGGTATTCGGTTGCTTCCAGTGTTGTCGGCATATTTGCCCCTTCTGCAACTGCAATGCATCCATTTGCTGCAAGCATCTTCGCATCTTCCAGGAAAAGTTCATTCTGGATAGCACACGGAAGTGCAATATCTACTTTCACACTCCATACGCCTCTTCCGTCATGGTATTCGGAATTTGGCCGGTAGTTCTGATATTCCGCTATACGGCCGCGCTTCACTTCCTTAATCTCCTTCAGTGCTGCCAGATCAATTCCTTCCGGATCATACACCCAGCCGATAGAATCACTTGCTGTTACTACTTTTGCACCAAGCTGCTGTGCTTTTTCAATCGCATAAATAGCCACATTTCCGGAGCCGGATACTGCAACCGTCTTCCCTTCCAGTGACATTCCGTTCAATTTAAGCATCTCCTCTGTCAAATACAAAAGTCCATATCCGGTTGCTTCCTTCCGTGCCAGAGAACCGCCGTAACTTAATCCCTTTCCAGTCAGGACGCCTTCATAAACTCCCCGGATTCTCTTATACTGTCCATACATATATCCGATTTCTCTTGCGCCTGTTCCAACATCGCCAGCCGGTACATCTGTATCTGCCCCGATATGTCTGTAGAGTTCTGTCATAAAACTCTGACAGAAAGCCATAATTTCTCTATCCGATTTCCCCTTTGGATCAAAATCTGATCCGCCTTTTCCTCCGCCAATCGGCAGACCTGTCAGAGAGTTTTTAAAAACTTGCTCAAACCCAAGAAATTTAATAATTCCAAGATTCACAGACGGATGAAGACGAATTCCTCCCTTATACGGTCCAATCGCGCTGTTAAACTGCACGCGGTATCCGGTGTTTACATGCACCTGACCTGCGTCATCCACCCACGGTACCCGGAACATGATCTGCCGTTCCGGCTCCACAAGCCGTTCTAACAGAGCTTCTTTTCGATAATTCTCTTCATTGGCCTCAATTACTATCCGTAGCGATTCCAGCACTTCCTGCACTGCCTGATGAAATTCCGGCTGTGCCGGATTCTTTTCTATCACAAGTTTCATGACTTCATCTACATATGACATATCTTCTTCCTCCTGAATCTTTCTCTTCACTTTATATTCCAGGAAATGGACATCTCCTTTTTTTCATGTTCTCACTTTAATTCTTTTTTATCATTCTGTCAAGTTATTTTTATCATTTTTACCAATTTTATGAATATCAGAGCGCACTCTATTTCATTTTTTACACTTATAAC
>NZ_QRVX01000035.1:0-25153 GCF_003458885.1 Coprococcus sp. AF21-14LB
ATCGTGATACAATAATAGAACTTATTGACATTATTCCGGAAGAATGGAAACCTAAACAGAAAGATATTGTTGAACTTATAAACTATATTCTATATAGAGTCGATAATTTAGCTGTGATAATATCCACGATTTTGACATATAATAATAGATAGGAAGGAGGAAATATTATGTACAACATTGAATATGCAGCATTGAATTATTATCATTCGCCTATATCAGATGAGTGCTTGTGCATAGGTGTATTATTTCACAATGTAACAACAGGACAACGTGATTTCAAATATATTTCCAATTTCCAGCGTTTTCATGCTTTTGATGATGAGGCGGATATAGATTTTGTTAAGCTTTACTTACGAGGAATTAAAGATGAAGTTGAGACTTCTGTTTTTAATTTTAACAAAGAATTTGATGTGACTTCATACATTAGAGTGTATGCAAATGAATTTAGATTTTCGTCCGTCAAGAAGATTTCTGTGAATGAAAACGAGAATTATGTTGAGGATTTATCAAAAATATATTTGAAATATGATTTAGCAAAATCACAGAGATTAAACAGTAATGAAGAAAAGAAATTAATCCGTAGAGTGCTTGAGTCAAACAATCTTGAATATACTACTCAAAAGGTAGCTGGACCATATAGCGATGAAATTTCCTTTGATTATCAAGTTGGAAATGTATGCATTAAGATGTTCTCATTTAAAGGAAAAAATTTAAAGAGAGTTATTGGAAGTGCTAGACAATGGTCTTTCATAGCTGACGAGTTGAGCAATCAGAAGAAAGTGTTATTCATATATGATTCAGATTATGAAGATATGAGCAATCTTGATATAATAATTAAGATGCTATCAAAGAATGCGAAAGTTCTGAAGTTGGATGATGGAATGGATTATATTTTGAAGCAATGTTCGTAGAACTAAAGCCGTAGATGATGTCTGCGGCTTTTTTGCTGTGCGTCTAGCGGCACACGTTTCTAATGGGTGAAAGTCCCTAATCCGCCCTAGTAATGGGAAGGATATAGCCAAGATCAAGAGTGTCCATTGTGAAATGGAATCTGAAAGAAGGTGCAAATCTCTGGTCTGATGAATAGAAATCACATCAGGCAGGCGAAAGGCACTTACTAGATCAGAACAAGAATTACTTTTGAATTATTTACAAAATAGTGAGCTGTATAAACATTGGTATCCGATTTTGCCGGTATCGAGCATACAACACGACAATCACGGGATTTCAGGTATTGCTCTCAGTATGCCTGCAATTGTCGGAAAAGATGGTATAGAAGGAACAGTTCCGATCAGTTTGAACAGCCAGGAAGAAGAAGCGATGCAACATTCGGCGGAGACATTAGAAAATATAATCCAGGAAAATCTTCTATCTACGTAAATTAAAAAGTGAATAACGATTAAGCCAAAGGCGGAGCGCTTTAGCTTACAGTAAATTTGCACTATCAATCATTACAAATGTATTGAAATAGAATTAATTTTTTAAGACATCGATATTTTATGCTTTATAGAATCGAAGAAAATTTGGTGTTCATAGATAATATATTTCATGAACTTCAAGACTACGAAAACCAAATGATATAAAATCGAAATAAAGGAAAAGTATATTCATACAAAACAGACCACCGGCTAAGTGATATGATACCTTCAAGTAGGATACCAAAGCCGGTGGTCTTGTTTCATTAAAATACGAATCTCTCGGTCGAATTTAGTCATCAGTTGTTTCACGACGAATTAGGACAGGCGTAATTTGTCTGTGAATAGGTTCTTTTAATGGTGTCGGTTTTCTTTTTTTCATTTCATTCATTTGAAGAACTAAAAGTTCTAAAGCAGATTTTGCGATTTTATCAATTTGCTGACCGATGGTTGTAATTGGGATGATTGCTTCGTTGGCAATTGGAGAGTTATCGAATCCAACAATTTGATAATCTTCCGGCAGTTTTCCGTATTTTTGGAAAATTAGATTTAGAAAAATATTGGCATAAGTGTCATTCGCAAGAAAGACGCCTTTTTTCTTATCGGGATAAGAGCTATCAATCTGTTCAAATACCTTTCGGATTGCATTATAAGTTGTTTCATAATTATAACCAAGATCTTGAAGCATTAAATGATACGGAATATTGTATTCTTTACAAGTATCTTCAAAGCCCCTGATACGATTATAAGAAGGGATCTGCTTAGGGACAGGAACATTTACATGGATGAGGATATCGCATTGATTTCGTATCAAAAGATTAGTTGCCTGCACAGCCCCCATATAATTGTCCGTATTTACACTGCAGATGTGTTCTGCTTCCCGCTCAATTGCAACTATTGGAATATGATAAGAAGCAAGTTCTTTTGAAGAGAAGGTATGGCTTAATATAATGAGCCCTTCGATTTTATATGCCATCAGTTCATCTAAATATTGCTGTTCTAATTCTTTCTTATCGCTGCTTACAAAAACAAGAAATTTATAATGATAATCTGAATAGCTGGATAAAATTTGATTTAACATTTCAGAATAATAGTGAAGATACAGATTAGGTATAATGATTCCAATAAATTCACTTTTTCCATTTGCTAATACTTTTGCAAGTTTATTTTCTTGATAACCCAGTTCTTCTAATGCTTTTGCAATTTTTTCTTGATTCTCCAGGGTTAGAGAGTCAGGCTGATTAAAATATCGTGATATTGTGGTTTTTGAAAAATTAGTATATTTTGCAATATCTGCAAATGTTACATTCTTTTTACCCATAATTTAAAACTCCTGTACTATAAACTTCTTTTAGTATATCAAGAAGAAAAGGAAAAAGCAATGTAAAAATAACTGGTTATGTAACCGGTTATTTTTTAGTGGGAATATTGGAATTAATATTGACATTCTTAATATTATTGTGTACTATTAAGTCAGAAAGTAACCGGTTACTTTACCAGTTACTTAATCGGCTTAGAAATGAGAAAATGGAGGAAGAATTGAAATGAGAGCAGTTACAAAAAAGAAAGCTGTTTCTAAAAAGCAAACGTTTGCACAGAAATTAAGCTATGTAAAGAAAAATTGGCAGCTATATCTGTTTTTTTTGATGCCGGCACTTCTTTTGACAATTATTTTCAAATACATTCCTATGAGTGGGGTATTGATTGCATTTGAAGATTATAATGTCATAGATGGAGTTTTCGGCAGTAGGTGGGTAGGATTAGAGTACTTTAGAAGATTTTTATCATCTCCGGATTTTATGAATTATCTATTGAATACTTTGAAACTAAGTGTTTATGGATTGTTGTGGGGATTTCCGGTACCGATTATTCTTGCATTGCTATTAAATCGTATTCGCAGAGCCGGAATAAGAAAGAAAATTCAATTATTAATCTATGCTCCGAATTTTATCTCTGTAATTGTTTTATGTGGAATGGTCCGTATGTTTCTTTCCCCTGTCGGTCCGATCAATGGAATATTAGGAATTGAAGCTAACTGGATGACAATGCCGGAATCTTTTCGAACAATCTACATTGCGAGCAGCATCTGGCAGACGGCTGGCTGGTCATCTATTATGTATACCGCGGCATTATCGAATGCGAGCAAAGATTTAGAAGAAGCGGCAATTGTAGATGGTGCAAATATTTTTCAGCAGATTCGCTATGTCGAACTTCCGGCGATTAAAAATATTATTGTAATTCAATTTATTTTGCAGGCAGGAAATATTATGAGCATCGGATTTGAAAAGGCGTTTGCTTTACAGACAGATATGAACTTGCCTGCATCAGAAATTCTTTCTACATATGTATATCGAATCGGACTTTTAAATGGAGATTATGGCTATTCAACAGCAGTTGGATTGTTTAACTCTATTATCAATGTAATTTTATTGATTGCGGTAAACTGGATTGTAAAAAAATTGAATGATGGAGAAGGATTATAGGAGGTCTCAGAATGGAAACGAAAAGAAAAATGAAGCTTGGAACATCTGATAAATTGCTTCTGGGATTTGGATATCTTATACTTGGAATCTTTGTTCTTGCAGTAATAGTTCCGCTTGTATATGTTGTTGTAGCTTCTTTTATGGATCCAAACGTATTGAATAGTCAGGGAATCAGTCTGAATTTTAAAAACTGGACATTGAATGCATATCAAAGAGTGTTGGAAAATGAAATGATATGGAGAGGATTTTTAAATTCTTTCTTTTACTCAGTAGCATTTACAGTGATTTCGGTTTTTGTGACAATGCTGGCAGCTTATCCAATGTCAAAAAAAGAATTTGTAGGAAGAAAATTTTTCAACGCACTTTTTTTGATTACAATGTTCTTTGGAGGCGGATTGATTCCAACATTTATTTTGGTAAATCAGCTGCATATGGTTAATACAATTTGGGCAATTTTGCTTCCGGGTGCATTTAATGTATGGAATATGATTTTAGCAAGAACGTACTATCAATCTATTCCAAAAGAATTACGGGAAGCTTCAGCAATTGACGGTTCAAATGAAATACAGCATTTCTTTAAAATTATGCTGCCGGTATGTAAGCCGATTCTTGCGGTATTAGCATTATGGTCTTTTGTCGGAATGTGGAATAGTTATTTTGACGCTATGATCTATTTGAATGATGCTGATTTGCAGCCGCTGCAGTTAGTATTGCGATCTATTTTAGTTCAGAATACACCGCAGCCTGGTATGATTGCTGATATTCAAAGTACAGCAGAAATGGCAAAAGTTGCAGAACTTCTGAAATATGCAACGATTGTAGTATCCAGCCTTCCACTATTGATTATGTATCCATTTTTCCAAAAATATTTTGATCAGGGAATTATGGTTGGTTCAGTGAAAGGGTAATAGGAGGAATTGAAAATGAAGAAAAGAATAAAGTCAATAGTTGCACTAGGTCTTTCTTTGATGTTGATGATTTCAGCAGCAGGATGTGGAAAAAGAGAAAGAATGGAAGCTGAAATTGATCCAGATACTCCAATTGAAGAAGTTTCATTTCCTTTGAAAGAAAAAGCAGAGTTGTCATTCATTACAAACGCACCGGCAACATCTACGCAGGAACCAAATGAAAGAGCTATTTTTAAAAGATTAGAAAAACAGACAAATGTACATATTGATTGGACATGTTTTGTTGCAGATCAGTTTGCAGATAAAAAGAATCTTGCGCTTGCACAATTTGGAAATCTTCCGGATGGGTTATTTAATGCGGGAATGAATGACTATGACATATTACGTTATGCGAAACAGGGAATTATTATACCTGTTGAGAAATTAATTGATAAATACATGCCTAATTTGCAGAAGGTTTTTGAAAAATATCCAGAGTATCGAACCATGTGTACGGCTCCTGACGGGCATATCTATTCTTTCCCATGGATTGAACAGTTAGGGGAAGGAAAGGAAGCCATTCAGGCAATTGGCAATATTCCGTATATTAATAAAAAATGGTTGGATTATTTAGGATTGGAAATACCGAAATCAACAGAAGAGTTGGAAGAAGTGTTGATTTCATTCAGAGATCATGCAGAAGAGCTAGAGGAAGAATTTGCTATCGAGGGAAAGGTAATCCCAATGTCCTTTATCATTAATAATGGGGATCAGGATCCTGGAATTTTAATCAACGGATTTGGTGAAGGGTATGGAGATACGGGAGACCATTTTGCAGTAACTGATGAAGGAAAAGTAATATATACGACTGTACAAGAAGGATATAAAGAAGGTATTAAATGGCTGCATGGGCTTGTGGAGCAAAAATTGGTAGATCCAGAAGCTTTCACACAGGAGTGGTCTACTTATGTAGCGAAAGGAAAAAGTCATCGCTATGGACTTTGTTTTACATGGGATATTTCAAACATTGATAATTATGAAGATTATGTGATGCTTCCGGCATTGGCAGGATCGGATGGTCTAGTCAATGTAACACGGCAAAACAATAGTGAAACGAGTGGATTTGATCGAGGAAGATGTGTTTTGACAACAAGTTGTAAAAATACAGCATTAGCAGCCGCCTGGATTGACCAGATGTATGCTCCGCTCCAATCTCCACAGAATAACTGGGGAACTTATGGGGAAAAAGATTCTTTTAACATTTTTGAAATGACAACAACAGAAACCGGAGAAAAAATGTTGAAACATATGGATCTTGGAGGAGAATCACCGGTAGAAGTAAGAGAAGCTCAATCCGTAAATGGTCCACTGGCAATATTAAATGAATATTATGATGTATATGTGACACAACCGGCAGATGCAAAATGGCGTTTAGATAATATGCATGAAACATATCTAAAAGATATGCATAGTAAATATGTGTATCCAAATGTATTTATGAGCATTGACGATACAAATAAAGTGTCACAGTATGATACAGATATAAAAAAATATGCGGAGCAGAAAAAAGCAGACTGGATTTTGAACGGAAACATTGAAGAAGAATGGGATAGCTATTTAAAGAAAATGGAACAGTATGGTCTGTCTGATTATCTGGCAATAAAACAAAAATATTTTGATCAGTATCAAGCGTCTTTAGCAAATGAAGATTTAGCAGAAAAGGAGTAAACTATGAAAGATGAATTAAAGAAAGCCCGGGAATATGAAAGAGAAGCGCAAAAAAGAATTCCAGAGGGTGAAAAACCTTTATTTCATGTGACACCGCCGATTGGATGGATGAATGATCCGAATGGATTTTCTTTTTATCAAGGAAAGATACACCTGTTTTATCAGTATCACCCTTATACACGAGACTGGGGACCTATGCATTGGGGACACAGCGTTTCAGAAGATATGATATCTTGGGAAATGATGCCGGCAGCCATGGCGCCGGATCAAGAATATGACAGAATGGGCTGCTTTTCAGGAAGTGCAATTGAAAAAGACGGAAAGCATGTACTTGTTTATACCGGAGTAAGTAAACAGAACATGCCGGATGGTACAACGGAAGAACGACAGAATCAGTGTATTGCCTATGGAGATGGAATAACTTATAATAAATATGAGCATAATCCGGTAATTACAGGTGATATGCTGCCAGAAGGATGCAACCGTATTGATTTTCGCGATCCGAAAGTGTGGAAAAAGGGAGATACTTATTATTTAGTCGTAGGAAATAAAAATAAAGACCAAAAGGGACAAGTGGTTCTTTTTTCAAGTGATGATCTGGAAAACTGGAAATTTGAAACGGTATTAGCAGAAAACACCACCGGAAAAATAGGAACAATGTGGGAATGCCCTGATTTCTTCGAATTAGATGATTCCTATTTTTTGATTTGTTCGCCACAAAATATGAAAGCGGAAAAATATAAATTTCACAATGGTCATAATTCCGTATATTTTTCAGGAAAATATAATGAAAATACACATGAATTTCAAAAGGAAGAAGCAAAGCTATTAGATTATGGCTTAGATTTTTATGCACCGCAGACAACAGAACTTCCGGATGGGAGACGTGTTTTAATCGCATGGATGAAATCCTGGGATGCAAATATGATACCAGATGATCAAATATGGCAGGGAATGATGACATTACCGAGAGAATTACGATATAGAAATGGTATATTACTGCAATCTCCAGTGGCTGAATTGAAAAATTATCGTAAGAATGAGTGCAATATTGAAAATCAAAAAATTTCCGGCAGAGTTCAACTTGAAGGGATAAAGGGAAGAATATTAGACCTTACCGTAGAGATTAAAGCAGGCGAATTTGATTGTTTTGGCATAGAATTGGCTCACAATAAAGAATATACGACAACCTATACATATAATAGGAAACAAGGAATTATGGAGGTGGATCGTACTTATTGTGGTGTGACAAAAGACGTAGTATGTCAGAGAACGTGGAAGCTGCCGGAAGAAGGAGAAAACCTAAAACTCCGGTTTATCATGGACAGACAGTCGATAGAGTTATTCATTAATGAGGGAGAACAGGTTGTAACAACTGCAATTTGTACGCCACAGGAAGCAGATGAGATTGAATTTTTCTGTGATGGTATTGCCACGATTAATGTAGAAAAATATGATATTATACTTTAAAATGGAGGAAATCAAATGGATGTAGTAGCATTGGGAGAATTACTGATTGATTTTACAGAAAATGGGGTTAGCAGTCAGGAAAATCAGATTTTTGAAGCAAATCCAGGCGGTGCTCCATGCAATGTGCTTGCAATGTTAAACAAGTTGGGAAAGAAAACAGCATTTATAGGCAAAGTGGGAAACGATCAATTTGGTACACTGCTTCGTAAGACATTAAATGAAGTCGGGATTGATACATCAAATCTTTTTACAGACGATGAAGTAAATACAACACTTGCATTTGTTCATACACTGGAAGATGGAGATCGGGAATTTTCTTTTTACCGTAATCCGGGAGCGGATATGATGTTGACAGAAGACGAAATTGATGAGGAGTTCCTTTCACAGGCGAAAATCTTCCATTTTGGGACATTGTCTATGACACAGGATGAGGTTAGAGCAGCAACAAAGAAAGCTGTGAAGTCAGCAAAGCAGAGTGGGGCACTAATTTCATTTGATCCCAATTTACGAGAGCCGTTATGGAGTTCATTAGAACTGGCAAAAGAGCAGATGGAGTATGGATTTTCTCAATGCGATATTTTAAAAATATCAGATAATGAGATACAATTTGTATCCGGAAAAGAAGATTACGATGAAGGAATTAAATACCTTCAAGAAAAATATCAGATTCCATTGATTTTGCTGACAATGGGAAAAGAGGGAAGTCGTGCGTATTACAAAGGGATGCGAGTAGAGCGCAGTGGTTTTTCTGTGAAAACGATCGAAACAACAGGCGCCGGAGATACATTTGGCGGGAGTGCGCTGAATTATATATTAGAGCATGATTTTTATAATCTGACAGAAGAACAATTGGGAGAACTTTTAGTATTTGCAAACGCAGCGGCAGCGCTTGTCACAACAAAAAAAGGTGCGCTTCTGGCAATGCCGGAACGTAAGGAAATCGAAAGAATTATGTTAGATAAATAGCGGACAAGATGTAGATAACAGTTGGATGTGTCATAAATGGTACACCCAGCTGTTTTTTTATAAATATAATCAGCGGAAAAGGATATCTATGTTCGTGATATAGAGATTGCCTTTTATTCTTAGAAGAATTACGTTATAATAAAATCAAAATAATCTGTTTGGCAAACCGAGGGTATTTATTCAGATACAATGTTTCCAAATGATTTGAGACCGGAGGAAAATCACGGATATAGAACAAAATATCGGGGGTAGAGAATCGTTACACAAATTGTATGATAAATACTTATAAAGGCTGATGATTTCTGCGGTAAATGCTCATGCAGATATTGTCAGCTTTTCTATATTTAGAGGAGGAGTTTTATGTTATTGAGCATTGCATTGATTTTGCTTGTAGGTATGTCTATGGGCTGGATATGCAGAAAAATTAAGTTACCGAGTTTGCTCGGGATGTTGTGTACAGGTATTATTCTTGGACCGTATATGTTAAATTTATTGGACGAAAGTATTCTTGGAATATCAGAGGAACTTCGTAAAATTGCATTGGTGATTATTCTGACAAGAGCAGGACTGGGATTGGATCTCTCCGGGCTGAAAAAGCTTGGACGGCCTGCAGTTCTTATGTGTTTTATTCCGGCTTCTTTTGAAATTGCAGGGGTATTATTATTTGCTCCAAAATTGATGGGCTTAACACTATTGGAAGCTGCCATTATGGGAGCAGTTCTTGCAGCAGTTTCTCCGGCAGTTGTTGTACCAAGAATGGTTAAGTTAATGGATGAAGGGTATGGAGTAAAAGAAGGCATTCCGCAGTTAATTCTTGCAGGCGCTTCAGTAGATGATATTTATGTTATTGTTTTATTTTCTACTTTTACCGGAATGATGCAAGGTAAAGGCGCTTCTGTTATTAATTTCCTGAATATTCCTATTTCTATCGCGGGTGGAATTGCAATAGGGTTATTTGCCGGAATTTTGTTAGCTTATTATTTCAAAATGGTTCATATACGAGATACTTCAAAAGTATTGATGATTTTGAGTATTTCATTTGTCCTTATAACAATAGAAGATAAATTAACGACAGCAATTACATTTTCTGCGTTGATAGCAATTATGTTTATCGGAATAGGATTACAGAAGAAAAGAGAAGTTGTTTCAAAAAGACTTTCTGTGAAGTATGAGAAATTGTGGGTAGCTGCGGAAATATTCTTGTTTGTATTAGTTGGGGCAACGGTAAATATCGGATACTTGGGAAAAGTCGGGTTGAAAGCATTTGCTGTCATGATAGGCGCGCTTTCACTTAGAATGTTTGGTGTATTTCTGTGCCTTCTTGGTACAAGTCTGAAGAAAAAAGAAAGAATATTTACGATGCTGGCATATACGCCAAAGGCGACTGTTCAAGCTGCGATTGGAGGAATACCATTAGCGCTTGGATTTTCCTGTGGTGATATAGTGCTTACCGTTGCCGTACTTGCAATCGTATTCACAGCGCCCATCGGGGCATTGGTAATTGATTTATCATATAAAAAACTATTAAAATATGATAAGATAAAGGACGAAAGAACGTAGAGTATCGGGAGGGATGAGCATTTGATTCAAGATAGAGTAAGAAATGATTATAGTAAAATAGCGGTGGAGAATCACGAAGAAAGTATTTTAATACAGAAAGATTCCTCAGAGGATGTTTCGGCAAGTGTAGGATATACGGAAGAAGATCTGGCAATGGCTCCGGAGGGAGCGAATCTTGGGTTGGGGTGTGGGAATCCACATCGGAAAGCGTACATTCAGCCGGGAGAGATTGTGCTTGATCTGGGCAGTGGTTCTGGTCTGGATTGCTTTATTGCAGGAAAAACAGTTGGTAGAAGAGGACGGGCAATCGGAGTTGATATGACACCGGAAATGCTGTCGAGAGCGAGAGAGATTGCCAGGAAGAATAAGATTCGCAATGTAGAATTTCGATTAGGAGAAATCGAGAATCTTCCGATTGCAGATCAGACGGCAGATGTATGTATTTCTAATTGTGTAATTAATCTGTCGGAAGATAAACGCAGAGTATACCGTGAAATTTATCGCGCACTGAAGCCGGGAGGACGCATTTCTATCTGTGATATTGTAATTATGAAGGAACTAACAGAGGAGATGCGAGAAGATGAAGCAATGCATTCTTGCTGAGTGTCGGGAGCATCTTCGGTAGAAGAATTAGAAAAAATAATTCAAATGGCAGGATTTGAAGAGATTGAAATTATGACAAAGCCTGTTTCCAGAGAATATGAAGAACGATGGGGAAGGACACTGTCGATTGGAGAGTATATTATGTCGGCAGCGATTACTGCCCGGAAGCCATTCGTATAAGTCAATTACAAAGAGGAGCTTTATCCGAAATAAAAAAATGTTGAAATGGATTTTGTAAGGAATCCATTTCAACATTTTTGTAGTTAGCTTAACTGTACTTCTTTTGCTTCTTCCGGTTTGAATTCGTTGTATAAATCGTAGATGTTATGTCCTGTAGATTCTCCGAGAACACGTCCTTCTAAAGAGTAGCAACGGATGAAACGTTTCGGGTCGATAGATGACCAGTGTTCAATATCCCAGCTCATATATCCGTCAGCGTCAGATTTCTTTTCATTTAAGATTAAGTCAACCTGGCGTCCGGCAACCATAATATCGATCAATCCTTTTTCATCCAGTTCTAATTCTGTTTTGTTTACTGTGTCATATACTTTCATATTCTATTCCTCCACTATCTTTTCCGCGCTTGCAGTAAATTTCCGTAGCGTGGTCTCTTTTCGAGATGATTCTATATTGAATTATAGTATGTTTTCTCCTATAATACAAGGTAGTTTTTGTAAAAAGCGAAAGCTTGCCAAAGTGTTTCATGACGCATTGGTGCCTTTCGCGGAAAGGCGGATTAGAAGAATGATATTTGACAGTCATGCACATTATGATGATGAGCAGTTTGATGAAGATAGAGAACAATTATTAAATACAATGAAAGAACATGGAGTGGGAACGATTGTTAATATTGGGGCGACACTTCGTTCTTGCGAGACAACACTTGCATTGGCGCAAAAATATCCATTTATGTATGCTGCGCTTGGAGTACATCCGGATGAGGTCGGTGATCTGAATGAAGAGACATTTGCCTGGCTGAAAGAGCAGTGCCGGAACGAGAAAGTTGTAGCAGTCGGAGAAATTGGACTTGATTACTATTGGAACAAAGAAGCGAAAGAGATGCAGGAGAAATGGTTTATCCGACAGCTTGAACTTGCGAGAGAGCTTCAGCTTCCATTCTCTATTCACAGCCGGGAGGCCGCGGAAGATACGATGCGGATTATGAAGGAACACGCAGCAGGTCTTAGGGGTGTCATTCATTGTTTTTCTTATTCTCCGGAACAGGCGGAGGAATATGTAAAGATGGGATATTATATTGGCGTTGGGGGCGTTGTCACGTTTAAGAATGGCAAGAAGCTCAAAGAGACAGTTCGGCGAATTCCGTTGGAGCGGATTCTTCTGGAAACCGACTGTCCGTATCTTGCACCGGAGCCGAATCGGGGCAGACGAAATTCTTCTATCAACCTTACATATGTGGCGGAAGAGATTGCAAGAATCAAAGAAATCAGTTATGATGAAGTAGTAGCCAGACAGAGAAAAATGCCCGGGAATTATTTGGAATTTAAAGAGAAAAGGAGTTCAGTTTATATATGCCAGAACCAACATTGGGTAATCCACAAAATACAATTGCAGTGCTGCAGAAATATAATTTTTCATTTCAAAAGAAGTTTGGTCAGAATTTTCTGATCGATACGCATGTGCTGGATAAGATCATAAGGGCGGCAGAGATTACAAAAGATGATTATGTGTTGGAGATCGGACCGGGAATCGGTACGATGACGCAGTATCTCGCCAATGCAGCCAGAAAGGTAACGGCTGTGGAGATCGACAAGTCGCTGATTCCGATTCTTGCAGATACATTACAGGAATATGATAATGTTTCTGTTATTAATGAAGATGTGCTGAAAGTGGATATTGCAAAGCTTGCACAGGAGGAGAATGACGGCAGACCGATTAAAGTTGTGGCGAATCTTCCATACTATATTACAACACCGATCATTATGGCTTATTCGAGAGTCATGTGCCGGTAAAGAGTATTACGGTTATGGTGCAGAAAGAGGTGGCAGACCGTATGCAGGTGGGACCGGGAACAAAGGATTACGGAGCGCTTTCTCTGGCGGTA
The DNA here is from genome assembly GCF_003458885.1 of Coprococcus sp. AF21-14LB. NCBI lineage: Bacteria > Bacillati > Bacillota > Clostridia > Lachnospirales > Lachnospiraceae > Coprococcus > Coprococcus sp. AF21-14LB. The sequence continues at coordinate 13,175 of NZ_QRVX01000035.1, forward strand.
CAGTATTATGCGAGACCATATATTGTGGCAAATGTTCCGCCGAATTGTTTCATGCCGCGGCCGAAGGTTGGATCTGCGGTTATCAGACTGGAGCGCTATGAGGAGCCGCCGGTACAGGTAGAAGATGAACACTTGATGTTCCGCATCATTCGCGCATCATTTAATCAGCGAAGAAAGACTCTCGTAAATGGACTTGTGAATTCCACGGAGATTTCTTTTGGGAAAGAGGAGATCATCTCCGCAGTTGAGAAGCTGGGGAAAGGGCCATCTGTGCGTGGAGAGGCGCTGACGCTGGAAGAATTTGCGACATTAAGTAATTTTATGAGTGAAATGAGAAGATAATATGATGCGATAGAATCAAGAGAAAAATCGCATTACAAGAGAGAAAAAACAGCAGTTTTCCGGACAGAGTGTTCTGTCGATAGGAATACTGCTGTTTTTATTATATAATTTTGTCTTATGCAGATATGTTTATTCATTTGCAGGAAGTTCTGTCATAGATTCATGATAATGAATACGCTGGTATTCACTAGGGGTAATTCCAACAGATTTCTTGAAGACAAGGGAGAAATACTGTGGACTGTCGAAACCGATCGCTGCGGCAATTGCCTGCATGGAATCGCTGCTTGTGGAGAGCAGATATTTGGCTTTTGCAATCCGTTCCTGGTAAATATATTCCGAAAGTTTTACGCCGGTACTCTGTTTAAACAATCTGGAAATATATGTTTCATTATAGTTTACAATAGCGGATAAAGATGAAAGTGAAATGGACTCGGAAAGATGTTCTTTAATATAGTCTTTAATCTTTCGAATGACAGTTTCGCTTTTATCGCTCGCATTTGCAGAAAGAAGATCAAACATATGTTTTGAAAATTCTTTTAGATAGCGAAAGGCTTCCTCCCATGTTGTAAATTCGGCAAGATGATAGAGCGGATATACGGCAATCCGGGCTGCCAGTTTTTCCTGCAGATGATATAGACTGATATGCGAGATCAGCGCTGTGGAAATGCATAGATAAATGTGTATTGCATCGAGAGAATGCATACTTTTCAGGGTGCAGCATTCTTTGGCAAGCTGGTCAAGTGCTTTATAGTATTCTGCAGGAGTGTTCTGGTATAAGGAGAAAGAAAGCGCCTGCAGCTGGCGTTCTGTTTGCCCTTTTGCATCCGGAGAAGTTTTTGGAAGAAGATTGGAGGCTTCTTTTTTTGTGTATACTGTGACCGAAGAAGAAGGCCAGTTGGTTTTCAGGTTTTGGATTTCCGGATGCTGGATCAGCTGATAATAGGTATTAGATACTTGATTCCATTTTACAGCATCCGGATAGAGAATAAGATTTAGGTTCCAGTGAAGTACAGTTACGCTGTAATTCATAAGGTCTTCTGCAAAGCCTTTTAAAAATGCCAGTTCACTTTGAACAGCATTGCGGAAATCGTCATTAGGCTGAAAGAAAAGAAGCATACGGCCATGTTTCAGATTCAGTACGGAAGAACAGAAAGAACCGTTTAACAGCTTTTCGATCGGGCCGAGATAAGCCAGGATCAGAGAAGACAGATTTGACTGATATTCGTCAATTGTTCGAAGGTGAACAGACATATATCCCATATAGACCGGCTTAGAAAGGTCCAGTTGGAAATCTGATCCGGTCAGCTGGAGTTCGTTTTTCATGTGAGTCAGATCGTGGCCGGATACAAGCTCCATCAGGATGTTTTGCTGGAGCAGATGTGTCAGCAGCCGGTCTTTGTTCCTGGCGTCATTAATCAGGACGCTGTCTGTGATTCCTGGTTGATGAGATCGATATGTTTTTGAATCTCCGTGAGGATCGTCTCGTCTGATTCTGTTTTTAGAAGGTAAGAGGTCGAGGCAAAATGGTTTGCCTGATATACATATTCAAAATTATCATAGGCTGTCAAAAAAATAATATGACAGCGCGGCCAGCTGGATTTCACTTTTTTTGCCAGTTCAAGACCGGTGCATCCCGGCATGTGAATATCCAGCAAAATGAGATCGATTTTTGTTGCGGAAAGTATATTCAGAGCCTCCGGTGCAGAGTAAGCTTTTTCGATATAAACTTCCTCTTTGATATTTTCTTCTACAAGAGATAATAAGTAATTTACAATATAGTGTTCGTCATCAACAATGAGTATATTCATGTCACTTCTCCTTTAAAGATGATGTAATTTATATGTTTGTCCGCAATGTGATTTCTACACAGAGTCCTCCAAGATCTGAACGGCGGACTTTGAGGGAATCTTTATAATTTGAGAAGATATTTAGTCTTCGCTGAATGTTTAAAATACCGGACATCTCGATTCCGGAAGAGGAAATGGCTGTAGCTGTCAGTTGTTGTGTCAGATATTTTAATGTCTCATCAGTAAGTTCATCTCCGTTGTCTTCGATGCGGATTATGAGATGCTCTGTATCTGTGAGAAAACTCATATGAATATATCCGTCCGCCAGTTTGTTCGTCAAACCATATTTGAAAGCATTTTCAAGAATTGGCTGAAGAACCAATTTTGGTACCGGAATCTTATGAAATTGTTCCGGCAGTGGTTCCAGCTCAATACGAATACGCCCTTCAAAGCGAAGTCCCTGAATATAAGAATAATTAGTTACATTTTCATATTCTTCCCGGAGTGTCACATTATCCATGCTGTTTTTTGTGATATAGCGGAAACAGGAGGCCAGCGCGCTTGCGACTTCCTGGGCAACATCCGGATCAAATCGAATCATTCGTTGAAGCATGAAGAAGCTGTTGTAAAGAAAATGAGGATTGATCTGAGCCTGAAGCTGTTTCATTTCTGCTTTTTGTAAAAGAAGTTTCTGATTATAATCTTTTTCAATTAGCTGTTCCAGTTTTTCAGCCATATCATTAAACGCATTAAAAAGATAAGCGAAATCGTTGCTCTCGGCAGGTGAGATTCTTACATGAAAGTTCCCCTGCTCCACTTGATCAAAGGCTTCTGTCAGTTTAATGAGAGGGCGGTGAACCATGCGGTAAATTCCGGCAAAAAAGATCAGACATGCAGTAATAATCAATACAAAAAGCGCAAACATCAGGAAGTAGCTGTATTGGATTGTTGGCATAAGCGCTGCAGTTGGGATTAAACGAATGTAGGTTCCGCCTGAATAGCTGGTATTGCTTGCAAAAGCAACATAAGGTGTACCGTCCAAAGTGACTTCTTCGTATGCAGCTTTTTTGGTAAATTCATGTCGGAATACAAAATTGCGTGTTTCCAACGTATTCGTATTCGGAATATTTGAAAGGGAAAATCCATTTTCCAGCCGGAAGAAATACAGCTCTCCCGGAAAGGAGATATTATCATCCATATATTTTTTCAATTCCTGTTGGGAAATAACCATACTGACTGCATATGGGCGGGAAGAAGTTAGAGGCGCCAGAAATACAGACAGCTCATATTTCCCGGTTTCAGGGTTAATATAGTATTGGATCAGTCCATGGTTAGAAGTCATATTGTGATAGAACGTGTTTTCTTTTTCGGAAAGGGTCTGATAGCTTCCGAATTTATAGCCGGCAGAATTCAATACAAGATTATGATCAAATAAATAGGCGTGTGTTGACTTCAATAGTGGATTTGTAGAAGCAATGTTGGAGAGCTGATCCCGGAGCAGATTGATCCACATAGATTTTTCATATGGAGAAAATGAATTATACATTACGGATAGATCGCGGAGAACATCCTGTTCCAAAATATTCAGGTTGGCAATGTAAATTTGTTTCAGATCTGTGTCAAGGTGCCCGATATAAGTGTCATTTGTTGTTTTAATTCCACTTAACTGATGCTCTTTCTGCTTTACATTCTGAGAATGAAGATACCATGCACTAAAAGAAGTGAGAGGAATCAAGACAATAATAAATAGTATGATAACTTTTTTTAATAAAGAATTTGGATTTTTCATAGCTGTCTCCTGAGTTTTGTATAATCTACGGAAAAAGTATATCATGCCGGAAAATGTAACGCAAAGTTCTTTAGTTATAATATCTTGCAATACTTATAAAAAATTGACATGATTGTAAAAAGAAGATAAAAAATTGAAAAAATGTAAAAATATTTGCTATATATTTGCTAAATATTTTTTTAGAATAGGCATTAGAAAAAGAAAGGCGACTCGTGGGAAAGGAGTAAAGTGTATGAAAAAGAGAAAACAGGCGCTGGCATTTCTTCTGGCAGGCTGTATGGCATTCGGTATGACTGGCTGTATGACAAAAGGAGAAGATAAGAGCGCAAACAAAAAAGGAGAAACACAGAAAAAGGTAGAGGCTCCGGAAGGACCGCTTGAAAAATACAGTGAGACAGTGAAAATCTCTACTGTACTTCCGGAAAATGCCGGTATTCAGTGGCAGGAAGGCGACAGCTACGATGACAACCCGTGGTATCGCGCTTACAAAGAAAGACTGAATATTGAAGTAGTAAATGACTGGGTATCAAATGATTATTCAACAAAATTGAACCTGACAATCGCAGATGGAAATCTTCCGGATGTATTCTGTGTAAATGGACAGCAGCTTCAGCAGCTGATCGAAGCAGATTTGATCTGGGATATGACAGAGTCTTTTGATAAATATGCTTCTGATACATTAAAAGGTTACATGGAATCAGAGAGTGATACATATGAGACAGGTAAAAAAGACGGAAAATTATACGGTATTCCACAGTTGACATATGGAATCATTGATCAGCCATATCAGGTATGGGTTCGTCAGGACTGGGCAAATCAGGCAGGACTGAAAGACATCAAGACAGTAAAAGATATGGAAGAACTCGGAAAGAAATTCATGGCACAGGGAAGCAAATATGCATTTACAGAAGACCAGAGTCTTGACTGTATGTTTGCAATGGCGCCGGCATGGGGCGCTCATCCTGGTATCTGGGTAGAAGGTGAAAGCGGAGATCTTGAGTACGGATCTGTTCAGCCACAGATGAAGGACGTTCTGACAACATATGCACAGTGGTATAAAGATGGACTTCTGAATGCAGAATTCACAACAACAGATATGGACAAAATGTTCCAGGGCTTCATCAATGGCGAAGTAGGAATCATGCCTTATGCACAGTGGGTTGGATATAATCCGGGACCGGACGTGATTTCAAACCTCGGAGCAGAAGCTGTTATGGATGCTTATGCAATTCCGTCAGCAAACGGTGAAGAAGTGAAATCAAGCATTATGTATTCCAACCTAGGATATGTTGTCGTAAGCAAGAAATGCCAGAATCCGGAAGCAGCAGTGAAACTGTTAAACTTCTATGCATATATGATGGATGAAGCACAGGGCAAGGAAGATACGAAATTTATTGACAGCCTGTTCAACAATGCGTATACAAATATTCCATATGCACTTCGTGTAATCAATCCGATGACAGACTACAATCAGTTTGAAAAAGTAACATCTTATCTGGAAAAATACCAGAATGGAGAAGAAGTAGATTCAGCAGAACTTGGAAAAGATGCTGTTAAATATGAACACTGTGTACAGTGGCTGAAAGAACAGTCTCCGGAAGCAGTAGGAGACTGGTTACAGCAGGGAAGTCCAAAATCAGCATATCGTATTTCAAAAGAAGTGATCGACAATGAGCAGTATATTAAAGATGCTTACTGGGGACAGCAGGTAGAGACACTTCTGAATTCAGGAAGTACATTGGACGATATCTTAAAAGAAGGATTTACAAAGATTATCGTAGGTGAAGAACCGATTGAATACTTTGATACACTCGTAGAAAACTGGAAATCTGCAGGTGGAGAAAAAGCTACAGAAGAAGTAAACGAATTATGTAAATAATATGTAAAGAAAGGATGTCCCTAAGTACTAAGGAGCAGCTTAGCAAGGGATATCCTTTCTTGTTAAGAAGGAGACTATCATATGCGTTCAAAATTAAAAAAACAATGGCAGTATCATCTCATGCTGATTCCGGGAGTCATTCTTGTATTCATTTTCAGTTATATCCCACTGTATGGTTTGGTCATTGCTTTCCAGAAATATAATCCGGGTATGGGCTTTTCCTCACCGTGGGTAGGTTTTGATAACTTTAAGTACTTATTTAGCCAGCCGGTATTTCTGCGTACGATCTGGAATACATTTTATATTGCGTTCTTTAAGCTGGTAGGCGGAATTGTTGTTCCGGTATTTTTCGCATTATTATTAAATGAAGTTATTTCAAATAAACTGAAACGTACATTCCAGACATTGATCTATATTCCAAACTTCCTGTCATGGGTTATTATGGCAGGTGTTTTGATGGACTTGCTGGCAAAAGACGGAGCATTTAATCAGATTCTTTCGGCGGTAGGGCTGCCGACGATTAATTTCCTCGGAAGCATTAAGGCATTCCCGTGGACGATGATCGTCAGTGATATTTGGAAAGGATTTGGATTCGGAACAGTTGTATATCTTGCAGCATTGACAAGTATTGATCCGGGATTGTATGAATCTGCAATTCTCGACGGAGCTACAAGATGGCAGAGAATCCGCTACATCACAATTCCGCTTCTGCTTCCAACGATTATCCTGATGACAGTGCTTGCCCTCGGAAGTGTTCTGAATGCAGGATTTGACCAGATTTTCAATATGTATTCCCCAATCGTATATGAGACAGGTGATATTATTGATACATATGTATACCGTCTAGGTATTCAGCAGGCACAATACTCTGTAGGTGCGGCAATTGGATTATTTAAATCAGCAGTATCCTGTGTCATGGTCGTAACATCATATGTTCTTGCAGATAAACTCGCAGGATATCGGATTTTCTAGAAAGGGGAAGAACATGCACGAGTATAAAACAAAAGCAAATACAATTTTTAATGTAATCAATGTTACTTTCTTAATTCTCGTTTCACTGACATGTGTACTTCCATTTGTTCATTTATTGGCAGTTTCATTCAGTGGAAGCGCTGCGGTAAATGCAGGCAAGGTTGGGTTACTGCCGGTTGATTTCACTGTGTCAGCTTATGCATATGCATTAAAAGGCGGGAAATTTTTAAGAGCATTGCTGATTTCTCTGGAAAGAGTTGTGCTTGGTGTCGGATTAAACCTTGTATTAATGGTAATTACAGCATATCCACTGTCAAAAACAAGTAAAAAAGTATCCGGAAGAAATATTTACATGGCATTTTTTGTGTTGACAATGTTAATCAGCGGTGGTATGATTCCGACTTACTTAGTTGTTACAAGACTGGGATTAAAGGATACCATCTGGTCATTGATTCTGCCGGGTGCACTTCCGGTTTACAATATGATTATCCTTATGAACTTTATGAGAGGAATTCCGGAAGAAATGGAAGAGGCGGCAGCCATTGACGGTGCAACGCCATTCCAGATTCTTATCAAAGTGATTCTGCCGGTATTAAAACCGGCGCTGGCAACCGTCGGACTGTTCTGTATTGTTTCACATTGGAATGACTGGTTTAGTGGAATGATTTATATGAACAATCCGGATAACTATCCATTACAGACATATCTGCAGACATTGCTTCAGAATTTCGAGCAGATTCTTCAGCAGGAAGGCTCAGGAGATATTCAGCGTCTTCTTGTGCAGATGAATGCCAGAACAGGACGTGCAGCACAGTTATTCCTCGGAGCGATTCCGGTTATGCTGATCTATCCGTTCCTGCAGAAATATTTTACAAAGGGACTTGTGCTTGGAAGTGTAAAAGGTTAGTGGAAGTTCCGGACAGGAGTATAATTTAAAATGAGACAGATTCAGGTAAAGGAATTTCAGATTCTCCCGGGAGATTTCCGGGAGAATACATTGAAGTTAAGAAAGCTTCTGGATGAATGCCGCGCCTGCGAAGAAGAGACAGAAATTCTCTTTGAAGAAGGCGTATATCACTTTTATCCGGATTATGCAGAAGAAAAACTATTATATATTTCAAATCACGATGAGGATACGATCAAGAAGATTGCCTTTGATCTGACGGGCTGCCGCAATTTGACATTGCGTGGAAATAAGACGGAATTTAGATTCCATACAGACATTCTTCCGTTTTATATTCATTCATGTGAAAATGTGACTGTTGAAGGAATTACGATTGATTTCCAGCGGACGGGATATTCTGAGGCAGTGATTCGGGAACTAGAACCAAAGCGCATGGTAATGGAAATCAATAAAGAAGAATATCCGTACGAGATTCTTCACGGAAGGTTATTTTTCCGGGGAGAGAATTTCTTCTGTGAGATGACTCATGGGTGTCTGGAAATGGATGCAGAGCGCATGGCGCCGGTGTACATGGGACATGACATTAGCTTTAATCGTCCATATTCATGGTCTTACGGCGCGGTATTTAAAGAACTCTCAGAAGGACTTGTGGAAGTTACGCTAATGGGCGACAGAGAATTTCTGAAAACTTCAAAAGTTGGAAATCATTTGATCCTGCGGCATCACGCCCGGACACATCCGGCATTTTATGTGATATATAGTAAAAATACGGTGTTAAGAGATATTATGCTTTATCATTGTACCGGAATGGCTGTGATTGCACAATTTGATGAAAATCTTACGATGGAACGGTTTGATATCAGGATTCATCCGGTAAAAAAACGTGTTTTCACTGTAACAGCAGATGGATTCCATTGTATTTACTGTAAAGGACAGATTTTGATTAAAGACTGCTTCCTTGAAAATCAGCTGGATGATCCGGTAAATATTCACGGTATTTACGGACGTATCCACAAAGTGCTTAGTGACAGCGAAGTTCTTGTGGAACTTGTGGAAGGAATGCAAAAAGGAGTGCCGCTTGGAAAATCCGGTGAGACGTTTGGTGTGATCAACAATGAAACAATGCTGGATGTATCAGCGGAAGTGCTTGCAGAACATAAAATGCTGAACCGAGATTATCAGTACATGAGATTTGCAAAACCGGTAAAAGGTTTGCAAGAGGGCTTTGTTGTGGAGAACAAAGATTATGCTCCGGATGTTCTTGTGGAAGGATGTACATTCCAGAATAACCGGGCAAGAGGATTGCTGCTCACAAGTGCGGGGGAAGTAATTGTGCGGGATAATACATTCCGCTCGGCAGGGGCAGCAATTTTAATCGAGGGGGATTCAAATTACTGGTTTGAATCCGGTGCAACGAAATCAATTCTTCTTGAGAAAAACCGCTTTATTGATTGCGCCTATGTACCTGACTGGGGCGAGGCGCCGATCCAGGTGTCCCCAAGCGCTAAAAAATATGAGGATGGTGTGAGATATCATAAATATCTTGAGATCCGCGACAATGATTTTTATTGTTTTGATGACCGTCTTGTTTCCGCTCAGAACATTGAAGAAATCTGCATGTACGGAAACCGGATTCATAAAACAGACAGTTTTGAACCGATTCCGGGTGAAAAAATGAAATTGGAAGGCGTTCTCAGAGTCACAGACCAACCGCATAGATAGTGTAAAATAATAAAATTTTTAGATTTGTAACAAATATTTAATCCTGTGTTTTCTTGTATTATGAACTTCAATTTAGTATAATAAAGTAACTTAGCAGCAGAGAAGTCAGAATTTTCTGACTTTGATGGTTTACTTGATTAGAAGAAAGGGGAGAAGCATATGCCAGAAACACAGGATATTTTATTTGATATAACACCGGAGATCCGGAAATATGCAGAATTGTGCAATACGAGCAATGCAATTGAACGGGAGCTTTACACAAAGTACGACGTCAAGCGAGGACTGCGTGACCTGAATGGTAAAGGTGTTCTTGCAGGACTTACGAATGTATCAGATGTTCGGGCAAAGAAGATTGTGGATGGAGAAGAAGTTCCGTGTGAAGGAAATCTCTATTATCGTGGTTATAGTATTCGTGATCTCGTGGCAGGATTTCGAAAAGAGAATCACCCCGGCTTTGAAGAGATTGCATATTTACTGTTGTTTGGCGAACTGCCGAACAGAGAACAATTGAAAGAATTTCAGCAGACTCTCGTTGACAGAAGAACGCTTCCATCTAACTTTGTACGGGATATTATTATGAAGGCTCCAAGCAAAGACATGATGGTAAGTATTTCCAGATCGATTTTGAACCTTTATTCCTATGATCCGAAGGCAGATGAAACCGATACAGAGAATGTACTGCGTCAATGTCTGAATCTGATCAGTCAGTTCCCGATGCTGATGGTTTACAGTTATCATGCATATAATTACCGGCAGGGCAACGATCTGTTTATTTACGCTCCATCGAAAAAGCTCTCTATGGCGGAGAACATTTTGATGATGCTTAGAGAGGATAAGAAATATACGACATTAGAAGCAGAGATTCTCGACATGGCGCTTGTGCTTCATATGGATCATGGCGGCGGTAATAACTCAACTTTTACTACGCATGTAGTAACTTCGTCAGGTACAGATACCTACTCGACTTTTGCGGCAGCGATGGCATCTCTAAAAGGACCGAAGCATGGAGGTGCGAATATTAAGGTTACGTCGATGTTTGAAGATATGAAGGAACATTTGACAGATTGGGAAGATGAAGAACAGATTTGTGCTTATCTGGAAGCTTTACTTGATAAAAAAGCTTTCGACCGGAAGGGATTGATTTATGGAATGGGGCACGCTGTCTATTCTATTTCCGATCCGAGAGCAGATATTTTCAAATCCTTTGTTGGACAGCTTGCAAAAGAAAAAGGATACGAAAAGGAATATGCTCTTTACCAGAAAGTAGAACGTCTTGCACCGAAGATTATCGGAGAGAAACGAAAGATTTATAAAGGTGTAAATGCCAATATTGATTTTTACAGCGGGCTTGTGTATCGTATGCTGAATCTTCCGAAAGAATTGTATACACCGATTTTTGCAGCAGCCCGTATTGTAGGGTGGAGTGCTCACCGGTTAGAAGAACTGAAGAATGTAGATAAGATTATTCGTCCGGCTTATAAATCACTTGCACCACATCGAGAATATATAAGAATGGAAGACAGATAGTAATATGAAATCAGAATTTTTTTATCCATCCAGTGATGGAGTGACTTCAATCCATGCCATCGAATGGATTCCTACACAAAAGCCAAAGGCGGTGCTTCAGATCAGTCATGGGATGGTAGAATATATTGGACGATATGATGAATTTGCAGAGTATTTGTGTGAGAAAGGATTTTATGTTGTCGGTCAGGATCATCTGGGACATGGAAGGTCTGTGTCAGGAGAAGGAGGACACGGATATTTTCATAAAGAAAAGGGAAATGAATATGTAGTTGGAGATATTCATAAACTGCGCCAGAGGACGAAGGAGATTTACCCGGATATTCCGTATTTTTTGCTTGGACATAGTATGGGATCGTTCCTGACAAGACAGTACATTCAAATGCACGGAAGCGGATTGTCCGGTGTGATTATTATGGGAACAGGGTATCACGGAGCTTTCGAACTTCAGATGGGGCGGCTGCTCTGCCGTGCGATTGCAGCGGTAAAAGGAGATCGCTACAGAAGCCGCCTTGTGAATAATCTTGCTTTTGGAGGGTATAACAGAAAATTCCATCCGGCAAGAACAGAAGTAGACTGGCTTACGAAAGATACAGAAATTGTAGACCGGTATCGGAAAGATCCGTGGTGTACCTTTTTATTTACTGTGAATGCCTATTACCATATGTTTACCGGAATGCTGCAGCTTACAAAAAAACAGAATGTAGAAAAGATACCGAAGAAGCTTCCGATTCTTTTTGTGGCAGGAGCAGATGATCCTGTTGGTAACTTTGGGAAAGGTGTGGATAAAGTATATCGACAGTACAAGCGTGTGGGGATAAAAGATGTTTCGCTCAAGCTATATCCCGGTGACCGGCATGAGATTCTGAATGAGACGGATCGGCAGCAGGTCTATGAAGATATAGGGGAATGGCTGTTAAAAATTTTACAAGAAATATAATTTATAAAAATGGGGCTGTCGGTTAATACCGATTTTTAGCTTCTAAATCTTAAAATAAGAATCTCCTGTAGAAATCAGTGTTTTTATACCTGATTTTCTACAGGAGATTCTTATTTTTTT